>VGDC01000214.1 GCA_016869895.1 Alphaproteobacteria bacterium | reverse complement strand
AGCGTTGTCCGGGGCGCACCATGTCGATGATGAGGGTTTCTTTGTCATCCTCGAAAATCTGGGTGCCTACGGGGACTTTGATGGTCAGTTCGGGTGCGCTCGCGCCGCTGCGTTGGCGGCCAGAGCCATGTTCGCCTTTTTTGGCTTTGAAGTGCTGGGCATAACGGAAATCGATGAGCGTATTCAGGCCTTCGACGCATTCGAAGACCACATCCGCGCCGCGCCCACCATCGCCACCATCGGGGCCGCCCATGGGGATGAACTTCTCGCGGCGGAAGGACACGGAGCCCGCGCCGCCATCGCCGCTGCGGAGGTAGATTTTCGCTTCATCAAGGAATTTCATGGTGTTTGTTTCCCTTTCGCCCGTGGAAATCTCCTGATTTCCACATGGCGTACCGCTTCCGCGGGCTGATGGCTCTCTGCGCTGCTGCGCAGACTTTAGTCCCTCGCGCCGCAGAATTCCTGTTGTTTATTCAAATCCCAATCAAAAAGGGGGATGGTTTCCCAATCCCCCTTTTCATATGCTTTAAGCAATGAAGTCTTACGCGGTGACGATCGACACGAAATTGCGATCGTTCGCTTTGCGGTAGAACTTCACCTGACCTTCGACGAGTGCGAAGAGGGTGTGGTCTTTGCCGATGCCGACACCAGCGCCGGGGTGGTACTTGGTGCCACGCTGACGGACGATGATGTTACCGGGGATGACGGCTTCGCCACCGAATTTCTTGACGCCAAGGCGGCGACCAGCGGAATCACGACCGTTACGCGAACTACCGCCTGCTTTCTTATGTGCCATAACTCAAACTCCTTAATTATGTCGGTTGGCGATTTATCTATCAGCCGCCACACCAACCCTGATAGTTAAATCGCTTATTCCGCGTCTTTTTTCGCGGCGGGTTTCTTCGCAGCAGCAGGCTTCTTTGCAGCAGCGGGTTTTTTCTCTGCGGAAGCTTCTGCTTTAGGAGCAGCGGCTTTCTTGGGCGCAGCAGCCTTAGGAGCAGCGGCTTTCTTCGGTGCGGCTTTAGGAGCGGCAGCGACTTTCGCAGCGTTCTTCTCTTTCGGAGGGGTCGCAGCAGGAACTTTCAGGCGTGGCTTACGCTTCGCATCCGCTTCGCTCTTGTTACCAGCCGCATCGGCAATGGAGGTGATGAACAGGCGGGTGTACTGCTGGCGGTGGCCATTCAGACGACGATAGTTCTGGCGACGCTTCTTTTTGAAGACGAGGACTTTGTCGCCTTTCTCTTCGCCGATGATCTCAGCGAGGACTTTCGCGCCGGAAACCAGCGGTGCGCCGAGAGCGACGTCTTTGCCTTTGCCGACGGCGATCACGTCGAGGGTGATGATGTCACCGGCTTTGCCGTCCAGCTTTTCCACCAGAAGGGTGTCGCTGCTGGCTACTTTATACTGTTTACCGCCGGTTAGGATAACTGCGAACATAATGCTTACCTGATTATCGTAAGTTCAAAAATCTCTATAAAAACGCGCGATTCCAGCCATAAATCAAGGTTCTTGGCGGCGCGCGCAATACATCCCATATCGGGAGGAGGTGGAGAATATACCCGACAATTCCGGCTTGTCAACGGCTTTATGCAGGAAAAACGCAGCTAGGCGGCGAGGGAGGCTGGCGGAGGCACTCCGACGCATGGCGGGCCATGCATGGACATGGCGTAGGACGGCGGGAAAAGGGCGACGCAGGGGTATGCCCCCTTGCGGGCGGCGCGGCGTTCATTGCCCAGTGGCAGCTGCGCGGGGGCGAGGCGATGGCGCGGGTAATCGAGGTAAAGTTCCGGATGCACCTTGGCTTTCTGGCGGCTGCGGATGCTGGCCAATGTGGCGCGCAGATGCGCCGTGCGCAGACGTGCGGCGACCTGTCGGGTCGCGGCGTGCAGGCAGTTATGGTCGAGATGGCGAGGGAGCGAAAGCGTATCAACCGCGTGGTATTCCATACCTTCCGGCAGCAAGCCGCGCTCCTCCAGTAGATAGAGGTGTTCCTTCTCCCAGAGCAAATCGTTCTTCACCCCGCGTTCAGGGATGGCATCATAGGCATCACCAAACACGGCACGACCGGACACGCCCGCGCAGTTGAGGTCGAACCCGTCATAGATGGCATGGGGTGTGTCGAAGAAGCGATTGAGCAGGGCGAGAGCCGCTTCATCCGCATATTCCATGGTCAACACCCCGCTCGGCAGGCAGATGTATTCCTCCTCGGGGATGATGGCTTCGGGCTGTACGATTTTACCTTCCGCGTCGCGGGCGATGCCGTTCGCGTCATAGCGGATGCCCTCCGCCCATGCGGCGGCATAAGCATAAGGGCCGGATTTGATGCAGCTGCTGCCCGCCGTGCGGAAGCCCTTGAAGAAGATGACCGCGCCTTCGGTGTCTGATACTTCCCCGAAGTTATCGCCACGGAAGGTCGGCCATGCATCGCGCATGGGCGTCACTTCCTTATGGAAGGCGAGGAGGGCGCGTTCGTCCAACGCAATGCCGCGCTGTTTCAGGCTGGCGAGCAGTGCCGCCGCGCGGGCAGGGCGGATGAGCTTCGTCACGCGGCGATGATGCGGCACTGCACCGCTTTCTTCCCGCACGAGCGCGAGGAGATACTGTCGCGACAGTCCAGCGAAGGTCATATCGGCGATGAGTTCGGCCTCATAGGCTTTGCAGAGCTGCGACAGACGATGGTCATCTTCCAGCTCCAGCGGCGCGCGATAGCGGCTGTGCAGCCAATGCGCCACCTGTTCCGTCTCGGAAGCTTTCAGGCGCGCGACATCCAGCGACAGGCCTTCGAGGATCAGGCCGGCCCCTTGGCGGTATTCCGCATCGAAGGTGAAATCGTGGGACAGGGCGAGTTCCCCCTGCGCCATCACGAACCGCTGCGCTGCGATGGGCAAGGCATGGAAGATGGCGTAAAGACGGGGATGGAGGTGGATGTATTCCAGTGGAATCTTGACAAGTCCGATGGCGTGGGGCTTGCCGTTATGGAATGCAGAGCCGACAAACCCCTCCCTTCGGTCCGGATGGTTGCCGATATGGAGTTCTGCTCGGATGCGCATGCAATACCGCCTTTTGTAAGCGTGCTATTGATTAGCATTTTAGTGCTTACGTTATAAATTATACATGATGTGGAGCAATTTGGAAAGGGCGCGCCGCTTGATTGGCAGCTTTTCATTTGAATCTTGGGAAGTTATGTGCTACCCAATCCTTCCCCCGAACCCCATGGGTTCATTTTTTGCCGACACCCGCGACGCGCGGGTGACTCACGGAGAGGTGGCAGAGTGGTTGAATGCGGCAGTCTCGAAAACTGTTATGGGGGCAACTTCATCGGGGGTTCGAATCCCCCCCTCTCCGCCATTCCTTTTTATATTTCCCGGTTTATAATGCCAGAATATACGCACAATGCGCCGAACTGCGCCCGTTCAGCCATTATTTTTGCGATAACTTTACTGAGAGAAGGTTCGATAGAACCGAATTCTAATCAAATACAGGCGAAACTCTCCGTTTGGCTTTTCAGCAGTGAAGTTGGCGATATTGTTGAGTGGAAATGGCTTATAGGCTCAGCAGCTGTCGCTGGCTATTCCAGTCGTGTATGCGGGAAGCTTTAACAAGTTGACTATAAGTAAGGTGTTTAGAGTGGTTGCCGGTTAAAATGGCTTCTGTGATATCTGGCGCCAGGAACTGCAAGTGCATGACTTGGCGGACATACCCTGTTGAAGTGATTTTTTCCCGCGCCTTGATTTCTTCCAGACTTCTAACCGCACCTGTCAATATTTCCATATTCCAAAGATGTGCTCTGGTTATGGCTTTAATAAGATAATTGCTGCTTTCATTGCTTTTACTTCCTACGACCACTTTGTTGCCGTTGCGAGCTGGCTTTAAAATTACTTCGCGTGTTATTTTGATAGGCGAGGCTGGATTGGGAGTGGCTTCACCCGTAAAATTTCCTTTGAGAGTTTCGACTAGACTGTCTGCGCAAAGAGAGATCGTTATTGAAGATTTTCCAACAATTACCTTGCTCACAATACTGCGTACGAATAGTCGCTGATGCTCGTGTCCTGCCCCCCTATAATTGATCCAAGGAATAAGTTAGTATTTGGGTTGATGTAAAGGGAGTTTTCATGGCACGGAAGCAGTTTGACGCGGGTCAGATTATCAATCATTTACGGTCGATTGAGGT
>VGDC01000213.1 GCA_016869895.1 Alphaproteobacteria bacterium | reverse complement strand
CGGGTATCCGTGCCTGCGCCGTTCCGCGCCATTCTCGCGACCCAGCATTACCCCGGCATCGTGGCCTATGGCTCGTTCATCAACCCCTGCATCGAAGCCTGCGGGATGGAGCGTATCGAGAAGCTGCACAGCCAAATCGAAGCGCTGGATCCCTTCTCGGAAGAGCGCGACGTCTTCGCCAACACCATCCTCGGTGGAAGCCAGCAGCTTGGATTCGACAGCGAGGGCAGGGTGATGCTGCCAGATGCGCTGGTCGAACTGGCGGGCATCAGCGAACAGGCGGTGTTCGTCGGCAAGGGTGAGACCTTCGAGATCTGGCAGCCGAAGGCTTATGAAGATTACGCGGTAGAAGCGCGGAGACTGGCGGCGGAAAAACGCCTCCATCTGCGCTCCCGCCCAACCAAAACCGGAGATGAAGCATGACGGTGCGCGCTCCCTCCTCCCTCCACTCTCCCCACGCGCCCGTCATGCTTCACGAAATGCTCGCCTCCCTGAATATCAGGGATGGCGCGCGCTTCGTGGACGGCACGTTCGGTGCCGGAGGATACACTCGCGCCATACTCGACGCCGCGGAATGCCATGTCTATGCCATTGACCGCGACGGCACGGTGGAGAAATTCGCCGATGCATTGCGCGCCAGCCACCCCAAGCGGTTTACATTCCTGTCCGGCGCGTTCGGCGACATGGAGCGGCTGCTCGCGGATGCGGGTGTGGATTCGGTGGATGGCATCGTGCTGGATATCGGCGTGTCCTCCATGCAGCTCGATGAGGCCGAGCGTGGATTCTCCTTCAAGCGTTCCGGCCCATTGGATATGCGCATGGCGCAGACGGGCGTGACCGCCGCAGAATTCGTCAACAACGCTTCCGAAGCGGATTTGACGGATATCATCTCGCATTACGGCGAAGAACGTGCCGCCAAACGCATCGCCAAAGCCATCGTGGCGGCGCGCGCGGAAGCGCCCTTTGAGACGACCCATCAACTCGCCGCGCTGGTCGCCAAGACCATCGGGCGTGGCAATGGCAAGATCGACCCTGCCACACGCACCTTCCAAGCTTTGCGCATCTATGTGAACGATGAACTGGGCGAATTGGTGCGCGCGCTGGAAGCGGCGGAGAAGCTGCTTGCGCCAAATGGCCGCCTTGTCGTCGTCACCTTCCACTCCCTTGAGGATCGCATCGTGAAGCGGTTCTTCCAATCGCGCACGGGCAATGCGGAGGAGACCTTCTCCCGCCATGTGCCGGTGACCGCGAACGCGAATGCAGAAAAACCCAGCTTCACCCAGCCGACCCGCAAAGCCCTCGCCGCGAGTGAAGAAGAAGCGGCGGTGAACCCCCGTTCCCGTTCCGCCAAATTGCGCTGGGGCATCCGCACCGATGCACCTGCGATGACTGAGCCTTTCATTCCTGCCAAGGAGATTCGTCATGCGATTTTCTAGTATTGCGTGGTTCGCCATCGTCTCTTTCGCTGCGATTCTGCTCTATAGCGTGAAATTCCAGGTGCAGGCCATGGATGCCGAGGTCGCTTCCCTTCACCGTCAAATCGACGCCGAGCGCGCGTCCATTCAGGTGCTTCAGGCGGAGTGGGCATTCCTGAGCCGCCCTGAACGCATCCGTGCGCTGGCCGATAAACACCTCGATATGGTGCCGGTCGGCGGTGCGCAGCTGATGGATATGGCCGATGTCGGCACGCTGGGGGATAGCGACCTGATGCTGGCAGCAGGTGAGACGGATGCGCAGAACCTCAAGCCGGGAGTCGTGCAAGCTAGCGGAGCGGGTTATGACCGGTAGTTACCGCGACCATCAGCCGCCGCAATTCACGGAGAAGCGTAAAGCCAGCCGAATCGTCCTCATCGAAAGCACCGGAAAACGCGTTCTTGAGCAGAGCCGTCTGCGCCTGTGCTGCATCGGTCTGGTCTTCGTGTTGTGTTTCGTCGCCATCGCCTTGCAGCTGTTCAATGTCTCCCTGCGTGGCTGGGGCAATGAAGAAGAAGCCGCGCTGACGGAATACCGCGCGAAAAAACCGCTGTATCCGCGTGCCGAAATCGCCGATCGCAACGGCACGGTCATCGCCACCACGCTGCGTACCGCATCGCTCTTCGCCAACCCCCGCGTCATCCGCCGCCCGAAGGAAATCGCGCGGAAGCTTTCGCGCATCTTCCCTGAACTCAATGAAGCGAAACTGGCGCAGCAACTCGCGGCGGATAAGAGCTTCATGTGGGTGAAGCGTCACATGACGCCGAAGCAGCAGAAGCTGGTGAATGATATCGGCGAGCCAGGCTTGAACTTCGAGCCGGAATTCAAGCGCGTCTATCCGCATGGTTCGCTCTTCTCCCATGTGCTGGGCTATGTGGATGTGGATTCCAAGGGTATCGCGGGTATCGAGCGCGGGATGGATGCGCAGCTGCGTAACGAAGACAATCGTTCCCAGCCCGTGAACCTCTCGGTCGATCTGCGCGTGCAGGCCATCGTGCGTGAAGAGTTGATGGCTTCCGTCAACGAGTTCAAGGCACTGGGCGGCACGGCAGTGGTGATGGATGTGAACAGCGGAGAGGTCATCTCCATGGTCAGCCTGCCGGATTTCGACCCCCATGAGCCGGGCAAAGCGAAGGATGACGGCAAGTTCAACCGCGCCGCTGTGGGGGTGTATGAGATGGGCTCGACCTTCAAGACCTTCACCATGGCTGCCGCTTTGCAGGCCGGAACGGCGAATATGCAGACGAGCTATGACGCCACCAAGCCCATTAAGGTCGCGCGCTTCACCATCAGCGATTCCCACCCCGAAAACCGCTGGCTGAGCGTGCCGGAAATCTTCGCTTATTCATCGAACATCGGCACGGTGAAGATGATTCTCGATGTGGGCACGGAACGCCAGAAAGCCTTCCTGAAATCCGTGGGCATGTTCACGCCCGTGAAGACGGAACTCCCCGAATCCGCCGCACCGCTGCTGCCGAACCCTTGGCGCGAAATCAACACCATGACGGTGTCTTACGGTCACGGTATGGCGGTGACCCCGCTGCATCTCATCCGCGCGATTTCCGCCATTTCCGGCACCGGAAAGCTGGTCTCGCCGACCTTCCTGAAGGATGGCAACAAGGGCAAAGAACAGCCCGAAACCGTGCTGGACGAGAATAACGTGGTGAATGTGCGCAAGCTGCTGCGCCTTGTGGTGGATTACGGCACGGGCGGCAAAGCCAATGCCGCGGGTTATCGTGTCGGCGGCAAGACGGGCACGGCGGAGAAACTGAACGCCTCCGGCGGATACATCAAGGATGCGAAGGTCGTGTCCTTCGTGGGTGTCTTCCCCGTCGATAAACCACAATATGCCGTGCTGGTCATGGTCGATCAGCCCGTGGGCAACAAATCGACCTACGGCTTCGCCACGGGCGGCTGGGTTGCCGCGCCTGTCGCAGGCAAAATCATCAGCCGCATGGGGCCGCTCATGGGGGTTCGACCTGTCTTCGACGGCGATGTGCCGGTGAAAAAGAATAAGGATTCCAAGCAGTGGGTCTTCTTCGATGGGGGGGCTGTCAGTGCGGTATCTTTCTGAAATCATCGGTGATGAAGTCTCCCGCGAATCGCTGGCGCATGGCTGGGAGCAGGTGGATGTCACGGGCATCACCTCCGATTCGCGCCATGTGAAACCCGGCTATCTCTTCGTGGCGATTCCGGGGGTGAATCAGGATGGGCGCGCCTATATCGCCGATGCCATCGCCAAAGGGGCGGGTGCGGTGCTGACCGACCGCATGCCAGAGGGCATTCCCCATCCGCAGACGCATATCCTGCTTTCGCAAAACCCTCGCCATGCGGTGTCGGTCATTGCGGCGCGTTTCTTCGCGCTGCAACCTGCACATATCGCGCTGGTGACGGGAACGGACGGCAAGACCTCCACCGCGCATTTCTTCCAGCAGCTTTGGCGCATCATGGGCGAACCCGCCGCCAGCATCGGCACGCTGGGGGTCATCGGTCCTACCGGACTGCCCGATTATCCTGCCATCAACACCACGCCCGATCCGGTGTTGCTGCATGACATCCTGAAAGATCTCGCGCGCCATGGCGTGCAGCATGTGGCCGTGGAAGCATCGAGCCATGGGCTTGACCAACGTCGCTTGGACGGCGTGAAATGCCGCGTGGCGGGATTCACCAATATCACCCGCGACCATCTGGATTATCACCACACGGAAGAAGC
>VGDC01000212.1 GCA_016869895.1 Alphaproteobacteria bacterium | reverse complement strand
GACCTATGTACCTCCGCGCCGCATCGTGGCCGTGGCGAAGGGCTTGCCCAAAGCCATCGAAGCGACCGAAGCGGAAAAGCGCGGGCCGAAGCTGGGCGCACCGCAGGGCGCGATCGACGGTTTCTGCAAAGGCGCAGGCATCGATGCATCCGCGCTCGAAGAGCGCGATGGATACTATTTCGCGGTCATCCGCAGCGCGGGCGGCGATGTCGCCCCTGTACTCAAATCCATCATCGAAAAAATCCTGAACGGCTTCCACTGGCCGAAATCCATGCGCTGGGGTGCTCGCCCGCTCGTATGGGTGCGCCCGCTGCAAAGCATCCTCTGCCTGTTCGATGGCGCAGTCGTGCCCGTTTCCCTCGGTCATGTGACCGCCGGAAACAGCACCAAAGGCCATCGTTTCCTGAGTGATAACGCGCCCTTCACCGTGACCGCCAGCGAAGACTATTTCGCCAAGCTGCGCGCCGCGCATGTCATCGTGAATCAGGATGAACGCCGCGACACCATCGAGAAATCCGCCAGCGCGGAAGCCGCGAAACACGGCCTCACCGTGAAGCCCGACGCAGGATTGCTTGATGAAGTGACGGGTCTGGTCGAATGGCCGGTGGTGCTCATCGGTGGGTTCGAAGAACGCTACCTCGACCTGCCGCAGGAAGTGCCGACCACGGTCATGCGCGCCCACCAGAAATACTTCGCGCTCCAGAACGGCGGCAAACTCGCCAATAAATTCGTGGTCGTATCGAACATGGTCGCCAATGATGGCGGAAAAGTCATCGTTTCCGGCAATGAGCGCGTGTTGAAAGCGCGCCTGTCCGATGGCCAATTCTTCTATGACCAAGATTTGAAGACCCCGCTGGCTGACTGGAACAAAGGCCTTTCCGACATGGTCTTCCATGCGAAAATCGGTTCGGTAGCGGAAAAAGTCGCGCGCATCAAGACGCTGGCCGCGAAACTCGCGCCCATCGTGGGTGCGGATGCGACGGATGTCGCGCGCGCGGCGGAGCTGTGCAAAGCGGATTTGACTACGGGCATGGTGGGTGAATTCCCTGAACTCCAAGGCCTGATGGGGCGTTATTACGCCACCGCACAGGGCGAGAAAGCCACAGTGGCCGATGCCATCCGCGATCATTATTCGCCACTCGGCCCCACGGATGAAACGCCCAAAGCACCCGTCAGCGTCACCATCGCACTGGCGGATAAACTCGACACCTTGGTGAGCATGTTCGCAATCGGCGAGAAGCCCACAGGCTCGAAAGACCCCTTCGCGTTGCGCCGCGCGGCACTGGGCATCATCCGCCTGATTCTGGAGAATGGGCTGCGCCTGCCGCTCAACCAGTTCGTCAATGCGGAATTGCTGGAGTTCTTCATCGGTCGCTTGAAAGTGAGCCTGAAAGAAGAAGGCATCGCCCATGATCGCATCGACGCGGTGCTGAAAAGCGGCAACACCGACGACCTGACGCTGCTCGTCGCCCGTGTGCGCGCGGTGGACGGCTTCCTGAAGACGCAGGACGGCGCGAACCTGCTGGCAGGTGCGAAACGCGCGCTGAACATCTTGAAGGCGGCGAAATCCCCCGCTGCCGCACAGGTGGATGCAGGTCTTCTCGAAGCAGCGGAAGAAAAAGCTCTCGCCAGTGCGGCCTCCGATGTCGCAACGAAGGTAGATGCGCTGCTGGCGAAAGAGGATTTTGCAGCAGCCATGCAGCAGATCAGCACGCTCCGCCCCGCCATCGATGCCTTCTTCGAGAAGGTCATCGTGAATGCCGACGACGAAAAGGTGCGCGCCAACCGCCTCGCTTTGCTGGCGATGCTGAATGGCGTATTCATCAAAATCGCTGATTTCTCGCTCATCGAGGGTTGATATGCGGCTGGCACTCTGCCTTGCGATAGTGATGATTGCTTCCCCCGCTTTCGCGGCGGACAAGGAATCCCTCGTGAAGAAAGTGCCGAACAGCAAGACGCGCTCGGTCGTGGTCGGCAAAACGCCCGTCTTCAACATTCCCGAAAAGCCGAAAGCCGCAGAGCGGTTGCAGGACAAGGCGAATACCATCAAATCCCAGCGCGGCGACAAAAAGGGCACGATTCTGAACACCCAGCGCCCGAAAAAGGACGGATGGGGCAACACGCTCCCCACGCCCAAGGAAGAAGCGGCGGATTTCCTCGTGCGCAAAAACGCCCGCACCATCACCCGCTGAATTTTTGCTTATTTGCTCCGAATGGTTTCCTGATAGGCTCGGTATTATGTGTGTAATGAGTTGCACACTAACCCCAACCGTAAGGAAGAATATCATGCGCCTTCTCGCCATCACCTTCTCCGCTGTCGCCCTGTTCGCCACCACCGCTGCCATGCCCGCTTATGCCGAGCATCACAAAGACCACGACGGCAGCAAACGCATCGAGAATCAAGCCGAACGCCGCGCCCATCACAAAGAGAAATGGGACGCCATGACCGACGATGAGAAAGCCGCCCATAAAGCCAAGGCGAAAGAGCGCTGGCAGCACCGCGAGGGCGACAAGACCCGCATCGATGACCGCGTGGAGCGCCGTGATGACCGCCGCGATGAGCGCAAGACCGCGCCGCGCATCGAACGCTGATAAGCCTTTCACAAGAAGCCGCCTGTGGGAAACCGCAGGCGGCTTTTTCCATGCCCCACGCTCCCAATGACTTCTTTATGCGCCTTCGCGTAAAGCTATTACCACATAACAACGAATAATAAAGGAAACCCCATGAATAAGATTCTTTCCAACGGCCTTGCCGCGCTCACCGTCATCCTCTTCACCAGCCCCGCTTTCGCATCCGGCCTCGTGCGCACCGATGGCAATGTCGGCGTGAACGTCGGTGTGGACAGCAACACCCGCGCCAACACCCACAGCAATACCCACTCCCACGGCAGCAGCCGCACCAACGTCGGCACTTCCGTCGATGCGGATGTGGATGCTGACGCGGGCGCGACCGTCCCCAGCGCGGGCAGCACCATCAACCGTACCACCGACGGCGTGTTGGGCGGCGTGGGCAGCACCGTGAACGGCGTGACCGGCACGGCTGACCGCACGCTGAACGGCGTCGGCAACACCGCTAACGGCCTGACCCGCGGCGTGAATGGCGGCGCGGGCGTATCCGGCTCCGCTTCCGGTAATGCTTCCGGTTCCGTCGGTCGCTAATAAATAGAAGAGAGGGGCATATATGCTGAGAAACAAAGACACCTATATGGCGCTTGCCGTATATGCCCCGTTCCTTCTCATGCCTGCGGCGGTTTCGGCCACAGCCTATCCCGCCCAGCCCTATGTGGATGTGCAGGTGGACGGACGCGCGAACAGCACCGTCCCTCCCCTGCCGCCCATGGGTATGCCGTCGGACAAGACCTATCCGGTGAAGCCCGACACCGACCATCCCGACCTCGTCCCCTCTCGTACGGTGGAAGACAAGAAGGATAAGGATGTGAAAGTCCCCATCCAAGAGACCGCCAACCCCGATGGCACGGTGGACAACCCGCTGCCGCAGCCGGTGAAGCGATACTGAGAATCTTCCCCTAAAGCCCTTTCCTCTGCGCCGCGCCTATGGTAGAAAATAACCCAAACTACCCAGCAGGAGCGCGCAAGCCATGACGACCCAATACGTATACACCTTCGGAGATGGCAAAGCGCAAGGCCGCGCCGAGATGAAGACTTTGCTGGGCGGCAAAGGCGCGAACCTCGCCGAGATGTCGGCGCTCGGCCTGCCCGTCCCCCCCGGATTCACCATCACCACCGAAGTCTGCGTGGAATACTACGCCAACGGCAAGCAGATTCCCGCATCGCTCAAAGAACAGGTCGCCAAAGCGCTGGCACAGGTGGAGACCATCGCCGGCGTGAAATTCGGCGATGCGGAGAATCCGTTGCTCGTTTCCGTCCGTTCCGGCGCGCGTGCCTCCATGCCCGGCATGATGGACACGGTGTTGAACCTCGGCCTGAACAGCGAGACCATCAAAGGCTTGGCTGCAAAAAGCAATAACCCCCGCTTCGCTTATGACTCCTATCGCCGCTTCATCCAGATGTATTCCGATGTAGTGCTCGGCGTGGATCACTACCACTTCGAGGAATTGCTGGAAGCGAAGAAGCAGGACCGCGATGTGTACCTCGACACCGAGCTGACCGCCGACGACCTGCGCGAACTGGTCGATGAATTCAAGGAACTGGTGGAACGCCACCTC
>VGDC01000211.1 GCA_016869895.1 Alphaproteobacteria bacterium | reverse complement strand
TGAGCCGCATCTTCAACGATTTTCAGCCCATGTGCATCCGCCAAAGTACGAAGCGCCTGCATATCGCAGCTGACTCCGGCATAATGCAAGGCGACGATGACCTTGGTGCGTGGTGTGATGGCGGCTTCGACCGCAGAAGGAAGGATGTTCATGGTCTTGGGGTCGCAATCCACGAAGACCAGATCCGCGCCACAGCGGGCGAAAGCCGTGGCCGTCGAGGTGAATGCGAAAGAAGGCAGGATGACTTCATCCCCAGCGGACAGGTCGCACAGCATGGCAGCCATCTCCAGCGCATGGGTGCAGGAGGTGGTCATCAATGCACCCGCAACGTCGAAATGGCTGGTGAACCAGGAATTGCAAGCCTTGTTGAACTGGCCGCCGCCCGCGAATTTGCCGTTGGCGAAGACGGATGAAATCGCGCTCTGTTCAGTGCCGACGACTGCTGGCTTGTTGAATGGTATGCGCCATTCCATTTGGCGTTCCTTATGTTCTTGATTAGCGCGGAATATAAATAACTCCGTCTGCTATCGCAAGGTAATTCAAATGGTTTAGCTGTCGTAAATATCTCCCCTGAAAGAGAAAAGCGTTTGCGTGGCGCATCCATCGCGCATAAGTTGTTCGCAGAAAATCCGGAAGGCATATGCACATTCTAAAAGAAGAAAAATCACCCGTTTATGCATTGCTGGGGTTGTTGGCGGTGGTGCTTTATTGCGCGCCCTATATCCTCATGGGGCAGGACGCCTATGTGACCATCCACGATTACCTCGACAGCTCCTTCGTGCGTGTCAAGGTGCTGGCGGAAAGCGGTCAGTTGTTCGCCGCGTCTTCCGCCATCATTCCGCAGTATGACGTGCCGCGCATCTCGCTCCGAAGCGAGTTCCATTTGCCCGTGTGGCTAGACCTCGTGTTCCGGCCTTATACGGGATTCGTCATCCTCCAGCTTTTCATGCGGAGTGTGGCGTTCATCGGGATGTTCCTGCTGCTGCGCAGGCATGTCATCCCTTCTGATGCGGCTATCGCTGCTGCAGTCGCCCTTTGTTATGCATTCCTGCCTTTCTGGCCTGCGGGTGTATTGAGTGTGGCCGGCCTTCCGCTTGTCATGTATGGAGTGCTGAATATCCGCGACAGCGGTGGCAGGTGGGTGGATTGGTTTATCGTCTGCCTATTCCCCTTCTTCAGTAGTCTGGTGACCACCGGGCTATTCCTTTTGTGTATTCTGGGTGGCCTAGGATTGTTCGACTGGGTGAAGCAACGCCGCTTGAACGGGCGTTATGTGCTGGCTTTGGGGTTGCTGAGCGCGTCCTACATGGTCGTGGAGTATCGGTTGCTGCTGAATGCCTTCTTCGCACCCGCATTCACTGCGCATCGTGTCGAAATCTCCCCTGAGTTCATATCGTTCTCGCAAGGGCTTAAACTCGCATGGAAGAATTTCCTCTATGGGCATTACCACGCGCACAGCCTGCAAACGTGGAGCATCCTTCCCGCCGCTCCAATCGCCCTGATTCTGGCTGTTTGCCAGCGGGAAAAGCTTGAGGGCGACGGCTGGAAACTGGCCGGGCTCATCGCGTTATGTGCCATCATATCCCTGTTGTTCGGCCTGTGGAATTCCACCATTTTCGAAGGCATCCGCAATCAGCTGCCGCTCTTCAAGAATTTCAATTTCGCGCGCTTCCATTGGCTGCACCCGCTCTTCTGGACGGTCGTCTTCGGTCTTGCATTGAGCATGATACACCGCGGATTCTCCAAGCAACGCGTTGGACAAGGACTGGTGTTGTTGGCGCTGCTGTTGCAGTTTACCCTGCTCATCCAGAATCATCCTTACCTGACGGCCAAAGCCAAGCCGGGTATTACTTACCGCCAATTCTTCGCGGAGGAGCTTTTCGAGCGCATCAAGCGGGATATCGGCAAGCCCTTGCCGGATTATCGGGTGGTGAGCCTCGGTTTGCACCCTTCCATCGCCGCTTATAACGGGATGTACACGGCAGATTGGTATCTCACCTACTACCCGCTGGAGAAAAAGGAACGTTTCCGGCAGGTCATCGCGGCGGAACTGGAGAAGAACCCCAATCTGAAGCATTATTACGATGAATGGGGAAACCGGATGTATCTCTTCAGCGATGCATTAGGGCGGGATTTCATCGGCAAGGTGAAAGACCCTATCGATGCGCCGGAATTCGATTATGGGCGGTTGAGGGAGATGGGTGTTGCGTTCATCATTTCACGCGTGGAAGTGCGTGGTTTGCAGCTCTTGGGGCATTACACGGATGACAAGAGTTTCTGGGACCTCTACGTTTACCGTGTGGAGAAATAAGATATGGCAACAGGGCTAGGCGATATGACCCAGACGGGAATCCGCAGTACATCACCGCATCTGCGCCGTTTGGAGGCGGAGAGCATCCATATCATCCGCGAGGCCTTCGCAGAAGCCCAGAATCCTGCTATGTTATACTCCATCGGCAAGGATAGCGCAGTGATGCTGCATCTGGCGCGGAAAGCTTTCTATCCTGCTCCGCCGCCTTTTCCGCTCCTGCATGTGGATACCCGCTGGAAATTCAAGGATATGTATGCCATGCGCGACAAAATGGCGCAGGAAAGCGGCATGAAGCTGCATGTGTATATCAATCCCGAAGCGGTGGAGAAGGACATCAATCCCTTCACGCACGGTTCCGCCATGCACACGGACATCACCAAGACCCAAGGGTTGCGGCAGGCGCTCGACCACTACCAATTCGATGTGGTCTTCGGGGGTGCGCGACGCGACGAGGAGAAATCCCGCGCGAAAGAGCGCATTTTCTCTTTCCGTACCGCCAATCACGTCTGGCAGCCGAAGGATCAGCGTCCAGAGCTATGGAACCTCTACAATGCGCACAAGAAAAAGGGTGAGAGCATCCGCGTTTTCCCGCTTTCTAATTGGACGGAGCTGGATGTCTGGCAATACATCTTCGAAGAGGGGGTGGAGGTCGTTCCGCTGTATTTCGCCCGCAAACGCCCGATTGTGGAGCGGGATGGCATGCTTTTGATGGTGGATGACGAACGCTTCCAGTTCCTGCCCGGGGAAGAAGCGGTGATGCGCGAGGTGCGTTTCCGCACGCTCGGCTGCTATCCTCTCACCGGAGCGATTGAATCCACTGCCGCGACCCTCGGCGAAATCATCCTCGAACTGCTGCAAAGCCGCGATTCCGAAAGGCAGGGACGCGCCATCGATAAAGACAGCTCCTCTGACATGGAGAAGAAGAAAAAAGAGGGGTATTTCTGATGGGAACCTCTGACGTTCTTGAAACATTCCTGACGCAGCAAAAAGAGCAGGATGTGCTGCGGTTTATCACTTGCGGAAGCGTAGATGACGGCAAAAGCACTCTCATCGGGCGGTTGCTGTGGGATGCGAACCAGATATTCGACGACCAGCTCAGCGCCCTGCAAAAGGATTCCCTGCGCTTTGGAACCCAAGGTGACGCTATTGATTACGCCCTCTTGGTCGATGGTCTGGCGGCGGAGCGCGAGCAGGGCATCACCATAGATGTGGCCTATCGCTTCTTCGCCACGGCCAAGCGCAAGTTCATCGTGGCGGACACGCCCGGCCATGAGCAATACACGCGTAATATGGTCACAGGCGCATCCACCGCCGATGTGGCACTTATTTTGGTGGATGCGTCACAAGGATTGCTTCCGCAGACCCATCGCCATGCTTATCTTTTCTCGCTCATGGGCATCCGCCATGTGGCGCTGGTGGTCAATAAAATGGATAAGGTGGGCTATGATGAGCAGGTTTTCCGTGGCATCGAGGCGGATTTCAGGGACTTCTGCGCGAAACTTTCCCCTCTGACTATCACGGCGATTCCCGTTTCCGCATTGGCGGGTGAGAACGTGATTCACAGGTCCAACCTCTGCGGATGGTATGAAGGGCAGACGCTCATCGAATATCTGGAATCGGTCGATGTGACGCAGGCATCGGCTGACGCGCCTTTCATCTATCCTGTGCAGTGGGTGAACCGCCCCCATGCGGATTTCCGCGGTTTCGCGGGCACGCTGGCCTCAGGACAAATCAAGGTGGGGCAGGAAGTGCGCGTCACCGCGTCGGGTCAGACAGCGCAGGTTGCGCGTATCGTCACCATGGATGGGGATTTACCCTCCGCTTCCACACTGGATTCCGTGACCCTCACGTTGGATAGGGAGGTGGATGCATCACGGGGTGATGTATTGACGCTGGCCGATGCGCCAGTGGAGA
>VGDC01000210.1 GCA_016869895.1 Alphaproteobacteria bacterium | reverse complement strand
GATATACATGGGGAACGCGAGGAACTGCTTGAAACGCTCCATCCACAGGCCGGGCTTGGGCATCCATTTCAGCGCATTGGGGACGGTGGTGAGCAGGAGATAGGGCAGCGCGAGGCCGAAGCCCATGACCACGAAAATGGCCATGCCCACGGCGGGGGGCTGGGACAGCGCGGCACCGAGCGCAGTCGCCATGAAGGGCGCGGAACAGGGCGTGGCCACCAGCGTGACCAACGCGCCCGTGGCGAAGCTGCCTTTCAGCGTGTCTTCACCATCCGTGCGGGTGGAGACGTTCATGCTGAAGCGGATGTCGAAATAGCCCGACAGGTTCAGGCCGATGAGGAAGAGCAGATAGGTGAGGAAGGCCACGAAATAGGGGTTCTGCATCTGGTAACCCCAGCCGACCGCACTACCCGACAGTTTCAGGGCGATGAGCACCAGACCGACAATCGCGAAACTACCCACCACACCCAGCGTATAAGCGAAGCCATGGGCGCGAATATGGCGGCGTTCCTTGCTGGATTTGCGCGATAGGCCGAGGGCTTTCAGCGACAATACAGGAAACACGCAGGGCATGGCATTCAGGATGAAACCGCCAAGCAGCGCGAAGAATAACGTGAGCAGCAGGGGCGCAGGGGCGACTTCTTCCACCGGAGGGGTAGTTTCGGCAGGCTTCGCCAGATTCTTCTCGAACACGGGCGCGGCGGCAGCCTCGGTGGCTTTCGAGATGACGCGGAGGTGGGACAGCTTACCTTCTCCGTCCGTGACTTCCACGATGCCCGTCATCGGCTCGAACACGGGCACGAAAGCGGGGGTGAGCACCACATCCAGCGCGCCGGTCAGGTTCATCTCCACGAATTGCTCGGCGGCAGGCTCGATGGTGCCAGCCTCATCCACGAAGAAATAGGCCGATTGCACGGAAGAGACCTTCAGCGCGGAGAACGGCAGGCTGAGGGTGATTTTGCCATCCGCATCCTTGCGGTGGGTGGCGGCGATTTCGGGAAGGACGGTGGTGGCTTGCAGGGCGGTTATCTCGGCGTGCTTATCGCTCGGCTGCGCAGTTTCCGCCACGGGAATCAGCACCGAAAGCGTGGTGCTTTCGGGGATGCATTCCTCTTTGCAGACCAGCCAATCGGCCTTGGCTTTCAGCTCCACCTCACCGCTCGTGCCAGCGGCAGGGGTGATTTTCACGAGGTTGTAAGCGTTCTGCTCATAGCCATAATTCATGAGCGGGCCGTAAGGCAGACGCTTGGGCGGCTGGAATTCTATCGGTGAGGCTTTCCAGCCTTCGGGCAGCGTCCACTCGATGCGGGTGGGCAGGCCGGAATCCCCCGGATTGCTCCAATAGGTGTGCCAGTGCTCGTCGATGCCGAGGTGGAAAAGGACATAGAAGGGGGTTTTGCCATCCACCGCGTCGAACGCGCTGTGAAGCTGGGCGGTGGTGTGATCCTGCCGTGTCTCAGCGGAGGAGACAGCCGAAGCGTCTCCGGCGAGAAGCGCAACGAAGAGCGTGGCAGCGGCGAGAAGATGTTTCGTGAACCCAAGACGCATAGGCATTACCCGTGGTTTTCGCTCAAAAACGGCCTTAAATGTACCACTCGCATTTCTGTACCACAAGGATAAAAACCCGTCAGGTCTTGCGGAGGGCTTTGCCGTGGCGGGTCTTGCGCAGCCACCGCCATGTGCCCGTGACCATGAGCACCGTGGGCAGCAGCCCCGTGAGCAGCACGATGAACCGCCCTGCGGAACCGAAGGCCTCGCCGCTGTGCAGGGGGAACATCCAGCCGAAGAAACGGTCGGCGGTGGAGGCTTCGCTCCAGCGGCGTTGGTCGCGCAGTGCGCCCGTAGCGGGATGCAGTGTCACACGGTTATAGCCGTGGTCGGCGCGGGGGTCGTCTTGGGTGGAGAGAGTCAACAGCCAGTCTTCGTTGCCATTGCCGAAATAGATGCGGCTGAATCCGCTTTCCGGCTGGAGCTGTTCCATGCGGGCGATGGCTTCATCCACGGTGAGGGTTTTATCCAGCGGTTGTTCCAACGGGGTCTGGCGCATGGGAGCGGTCGCGCCAGCCGTCTCGCGGAAGAATTCGGGGAAGACGGCGTAAATGCCGGTGAAGACCACCACGGTCAGGGTCAACAACCCGTAGATACCCGCTACACGGTGAAAATCCAGCAGGCGGCGGAGGATGCCCGCCTTCTTCTTCAGCGTTAGCGCGTGTTGCCAGCGTTTCTCGCCCTGTCCGCGCGGCCACCAGACGTATAATCCGGAAAACAGCATCAGTAACATGCCGATGGCGGAATAGCCGAGAATCAATTTGCCCGTCTTGCCCAGCCAAAGGGTGTGGTGGAACATATAGACGAAGGAGGTGAAATACTCGCCCCAAGTGCGCTGCCCCAGCACCTCGCCGCTGACGGGGTGGATGAAGAGTTCATAGGTCGTCCAGCCGTGGCCTTTCTCCAAAGGGCGCATCCAGAACATCTGGGTGGATTCGGGCAGGCGGCGGCTTTGCAGACCGCTGACATATAAGCCCCGTTCTGCCGCATAGGCACGCGCGGTAGAGAGCATTGCATCATAGGACAGGCGGGGTTTTCCGGCCTCATCTTCCTTCACCAGCAACAGATGTGGATTCAGCGACTCGTCGATGGCATGGTCGAAAGCGATGATGCTGCCGGACAACCCAGCGACCACGAAGAGCAAGCCGATGCTGAGGGCGAGCCACAGGTGCAAACGGCGGATAGTATTATAACTGGTGAAGCGGCGAAGACGGGTCACGGAATATGGGGAAAAAGTAAAAACAGTTGAAACTGATTCTCATTTACCTTACTTAGGATGCCTTGGCAATGCGTCATATTGCCGCAGCACTCATAAGGAGATACCGATGAAAATTCTGCTTTCTGCCCTGCTTTCCACCAGCCTGTTGCTGAGCGGCGCGGCTTTCGCCGATGAACATGACCACGCCGAAGAAGCCGTGGTGCATTACGAAGCGCCCAAGCCCGCCACGGAAGCCGCAGCCTACACCCAGCTGCACGCGACCATCAAGGAAATCGATGCCGTCATCGCCAAAGAGAAACTGACGGATACGGATTTCGAGACCGTCCACGAGAAGTCCTATGCGCTGCTTTCCGCAGTCGCCAAGCTGGAAGAGAACGTGCCCGCCGAGAAGAAAGAGGCTTTCGCCAAACTGAAGCACGAGACCGAAGAAGTGCATGAAGAAGCGGAAGAACACAAGGATGCGAAACTGCGCAAGCATGTTGCCGCGTTCCATGAAGCGCTGAAAGCCTACGAAGGCAAATAAGCCTTAGCGGGAGAAACCGCCGCCGAAGTCCTTATCGACCTGATACCGCCCGATGCCCTTGCCTTGACCGGGGCGTTGGGCGGGGAGGTTCAGAAGGATCTGCTGATAGCTGGTGATGTCATCATGGAAACCTTCCGCGATGGCGGAATAGAGCGTGCGCACTTCGCCCTTGGTGCGCCCTTCCCATAACTCCGGAGAGAAGACGCGATTCAACTGCATGCGGCGGCCTGCCGTGCGCAGGGCATCGGGCATCATATCCACATCGGTCTTCTCGCCGATGGGGCGCGAGGCCTTGAACAGCTTGCTCAGGGATTCCGGCTCATGCGCAGGGGCGACGTGCTTGATGATGTCCTGCACGGCGAGGCATTCCACCCCGCGTTCCAGCCACATCTTGCCTTCCTTGTTCTTGGCGTGCAAATCCTCCATACGCAGCGGCTCGCCGATGCCCTTCAGGTGGGTGGCGATGGCGTCGAAGTGCTTCCAGGTGGAGGGGCTGTCGAGCAGGGTGTTGCCGTTCTCGTCCAGCGCGAAGAGGTGCTTACGGCGCAGGTTCGGCAGCTTCTCAGGGTCGAAGGGCTTATACTGCTCATAAGTGGCGAAAAGCTCGGCCATGCGCGACCCGTTCTCAAGGGTCTCCACCGCCTGACGCGGAGTCTTGCCATCGGAATTCTTCTGATGCACATCCGCGCCCGCATCGAGCAGGGCTTTATTGATGTTATAGCGATCCTCATACATCACCGAATCGCGCATCTGATAGGTCTGGAACTCGTGCAGCGCCGTGGTGAACTTGCCATTGCGGGCGACACCGCCGCCGTACATCGGATGCGGTGTGTGTTGCACCTTGCGGTCATCGAAAACCGCATTCGGATTCGCACCGGCATCCAAAAGAATATTCGAGACGCGGCCACGGCGGTTCGTCGCAGCATACCACAGAGCGGAC
>VGDC01000209.1 GCA_016869895.1 Alphaproteobacteria bacterium | reverse complement strand
TCTATAACCACACCTGCGAAGGCAACCATCAGGGGCCTAACCTGTCCATCCGTGGTATCGACAACCACCTATACCGCCTGACGGGCGACAAAGAACATTATTTCGACACCACGGGCTGCGGCAATTCGCTGGATTTCAACCATCCCGAAGCGCGCAAGCTGGTGGTGGAATCGCTGGAGCATTTCGCGAAACTGGGGGTTTCCGGCTTCCGATTCGACCTCGGCGTGACGCTGGGTCGCGAAGGATGGGACGGCAACTTCAACCCCGATGCCCAGCTGTTCAAGGACATCGAAGCCAGCCCGACGCTCCAGAACTGCAATATGATCTGGGAGCCGTGGGATTTGGGCAATGGCGGCTATCAAGTGGGCAATATGCCGCGCGATGCCTCATGGAGCGATAAATACCGCGAGAGTATGAAGAACCTGACGCTGTCGGAACATGGCGCGTCCATTCAAGACCTCGCGCTGTTCCTCGCAGGTTCGAGCCATGTGTTCAAAGACCCGACACAGAGCATCAACAACATCACCACCCATGACGGCAGCACTTTGCGCGACTTGGTCACCTATGCCGACAAGCACAATGAAGCCAACGGCGAGAACAACCGCGACGGCCATCATGGCTATCGCAACCTCGGCGTGGAAGGCGAAACGGACGACCCCGCCATCAACGCCCAGCGCAGCCGATTGCAACGCTTCGCGCTGGCCACACTCGCGCTGTCGCAAGGTGTGCCGATGATTCCCCTCGGCCACGAAAGCGGCAAGACACAGGGCGGCAACACGAACGTCTATTGTCAGGACAACGAGACCTCATGGAACGAATGGGGCGAGAAGCTGGACGATAAAGAGAAGGCCTTGCAGGATTTCTCCAAAGAGATTTTCCACTTCCGCCATAAACACCCTGCGCTGCGCCGCCTTTCGCACTTCACAGGCGAAGTGAACCCAGAAACGGGCGTGAAGGATGTGACGTGGCTGCACCCGTCAGGCCGCGAAATCGAGAACCGAGACTGGAACAGCGGGTTACAATCCATGGGCGTGATGCTGTCGGGCGAGAATGACCGCGGGAAGGACGATTCCCCCGTGTTGATGCTGTTCAACGGCAGCAACACCGACACCACCTTCACCCTGCCCGACCTGCCGCCTGGCATCCGCTGGAACGAAGCGATAGACTCCAGCGGCGAGGATGCGGGCAAGCGCAAGCGGCCATCACAGCCGAAAGCGGGCGATCATATCCGTGTGCCGTCACGTTCGGTGTTGGTCTATGAAGCCGCGCCCATCAGCCGTGGGAACGCGTTTTATCATAGTAGGTGATTTTTCTTTCATTCTACCGCCAAGGATGTATCTTCCTGATACGTCCTACCTTTAAGTATCTCCGGAAAACCATGACGGATTTGCCCGACGCAGAGCTGATAACACGCGCCAAAGCGGGCGATAGCCGCGCTTTCCGCGCCCTCATGGAACGGCATTACCTGCTGATGTACAAGCTCGCGTATAAATTCTGCGGCCATAAGGAGGACGCACAGGACGTGGCACAGGAAGCAAGCATCAAAGTGGCGGAGAAGCTGCACGGCTTCAAAGGGGATTCGGCTTTCACCAGCTGGCTCTACCCCATCGTGCTGAACTGCGCGCGTGACCTGTTCCGCCGCAACAGCGCCGAGCGCGTGCGTGAAACGGCATTCGTGGAGGATGTCGCCCTGCATCGCGGCAGCCACGGCGCAGATCAAGAGGAACACGCCATGCAGGCCGAGGCGCTGCAACGCTTCGCCGCCCTCGCCGATGACCTGAAATCCGCCGTGCTGCTGGTCGCCAGCGAAGGCATGAGCCACAAGGAAGCGGGCAAGGTGCTGGGTGTCGCGGAATCGACCGTGTCATGGCGCATCATGAAAGCCAAACAGATTCTGGCGGGAGGTCAGTCATGACGATGAATGATGAAGACCTGAAGAAATTATTATCGGATATCCATGTACCCGAACCCGACGAGAACGAAAAACTCGCCGCGCTGAACCTTGCGCAGAGCCGTTTTCAGGAAATTTCGCAAAAAAATAAACATTCCCGCCAAGGAAGTGCCAAGCCGTCCCGTCTAACGGATGTTATCAAACTTAACATCCAGAAACTGACAGGAGCGACCAACATGAAAACTTCTTATAAAGTAGCGGGCGGATTGGCTATCGGTGCATTGGCGTTCTCGCTGCTGACCACCACGGGTCTTTATGATTCGATGAAGCCGACGCAATTCTCCAAAGTAAGCGCTGAACTTGCACAGCAAGGTCAACAAGGTGCGTCATCGGATGCCGCCAACCCGATGGGTTCGGTGCTGGAATCCATCATCGGTTCTTCTGAGCAGGCAGCATTGGTAGAACCTGCCGCGCCGCCAGCTCCGCCCATGGCAGCTGTCCCTCCTCCGGCGCCTCCTGTTCCTGCGCTTGCATATAATAGCGCGCCGAAGAAGCGTGCTGAAGTGGCAGCTGATGCCGCCCCACAGGGGATGATGGCTGGTCGTGCGGCGAATATGGCGGAGAGCAGCGTTTCCGGCTATGCCCCCTCCATCGCCATCGCGCCATATGACCCGTATATCCAGCCTGCACCGGAAGAGAACCGCGACAAGTTCGAGAACGTGAAGGACAACGCCATCAAGGTCGTGAAGGAAGAGCCTGTCTCCACCTTCTCCATTGATGTGGACACGGCGGCTTATTCGGTCGTGCGCCGCTCGCTGATGAACGGCACATTGCCGCCGAAAGACGCCGTGCGCATCGAGGAGATGGTCAATTATTTCGATTATGACTATGAAGTGCCCGTCGAAAAGGCCGTGCCCTTCAAGCCCACCGTCGCGGTTTACCAGACCCCGTGGAACCCGAACACCCAGCTGCTGCACATCGGCATCAAGGGGCATGAACTGCCCAAGGATGCGGTGAAGCCGAAATCCAACCTCGTGTTCCTACTGGATGTATCCGGCTCGATGAACCAGCAGGACAAACTGCCGCTGCTGAAGAACGCTTTCCGTATGCTGGTGGATACGCTGGGCGCGGAGGACACCGTTTCCATCGTGACCTATGCAGGGAATGCGGGCATCGTGCTGGAGCCGACCGCCGCATCTGACAAAGCCAAAATCCTCTCCGCGCTGGACAGCCTGCAACCCGGCGGCGGCACGGCTGGCGGCGAAGGCATCCGCCAAGCTTACGAACTCGCCGAGCGCAGCTTCAAGAAAGACGGTGTGAACCGCGTGTTGCTGGCCACCGATGGTGATTTCAACGTGGGCATCAACGACCCCGAACAGCTGAAGGATTTCATCGAACGCAAGCGTGACACGGGGGTTTACCTCTCCGTCCTCGGCTTCGGTCGCGGGAATTACAATGACGCGCTGATGCAGAAACTTGCGCAGAACGGCAACGGCAACGCGGCTTATATCGACACGCTGAACGAAGCCCGCAAAGTGCTGGTGGATGAGGCATCCTCGACGCTGTACCCCATCGCCGGTGACGTGAAGATTCAGGTGGAGTTCAACCCCGCCGCCGTCGCGGAATATCGCCTCATCGGCTATGAGACCCGTATGCTCAACCGCGAAGACTTCAACAACGATAAGGTGGATGCTGGCGACATCGGCGCAGGACATACCGTGACCGCCATCTATGAAATCACCCCCGCTGGCAGCAAAGCCAAACTGGTGGATGACCTGCGCTACGGCGAGGTGCAGAAGGTGGAAGAAAAACCAGCGGCAGAACCTGCCGTTGCAGCGAACCCCGATGAAATCGGCTTCCTGAAACTGCGATATAAACTGCCCGGCGAAAAGGAAAGCCAGCTTATCACCCGCGCCATCACCAAGCAGGATGAGACCACCCACGCTTCCGACGATGTGCGCTTCGCAGCGGCGGTGGCAGGGTTCGGCCAGCTCCTGCGCAACGATACCTACACGCAGAATTACACGTTCGACGATGTGCTGACGCTGGCACAGGGTGCGAAAGGAGCGGATGAGTTCGGCTATCGCGCGGAGTTCATCAACCTCGTGCGCCTTGCCAAGACCGCTCAGGATCAACAGGCATTGCATAACGGCGTGTATCAGCCCCGATAATCATGCGCAAAACAAAAGCCGCACAGTGCGAACTGTGCGGCTTTTTGGTGTTTTGAATATCAGCGTGTGGGGGCTTTGGTCGTCTGGGTCTGCTTCGCGCGCAAGGCACTGGCAATCTGCTGTGTCCAACGACCCACGATGGGTTTGGGTGCGGCTTTCGCGCCTTTCAGGTTCTGC
>VGDC01000208.1 GCA_016869895.1 Alphaproteobacteria bacterium | reverse complement strand
GCTGGTGGGGGGTGTCAGCCCCGCTAGTCCGCGAAGGAGTGTGGTCTTGCCGCTGCCGTTCGCGCCTTTCAGGCCGATGGCCGTCGCCGGACGTAGGCAGAGGCCTAAGCCGTCGAAGAGAATCCGCTCTCTTGCAAATGAGACTTTGTCGCAAATAAGCATGGGCTAAATATCGGGTATCTATGCAGAAAATGAAGGTGGGCATACTCTAAAGCCTATTGCACTCTCCATACAAGTTTTATATTCTGTCCCTGCCCTCCGCTCGGCTTTCCATAAGCCTTGCACCATCGCAGTCTCTATCCAGAAGGAATTCCGCCGTGTCCCATGTAGGCCAAGATAGCTTGAAAACCCGCCGCACCCTTGATGCCGCCGGTAAACAATATGATTATTTCAGCATCGGCGAGGCGGAAAAGGCCTTGGGTGTGGATTTCTCCCGCCTTCCCTTCTCCCTGAAGGTGCTGCTGGAGAATATGCTGCGCTATGAAGAGGGTGTCACGGTGAATATCGACGACATCAAGGCCTTCGCCAGCTGGCTTTCCGATGGCGGCAAATTCGAGCGCGAAATTCAATACCGCCCCGCGCGCGTGCTGATGCAGGACTTCACCGGCGTTCCTGCGGTGGTCGACCTTGCGGCGATGCGCGACGCGATGAAAAACCTTGGCGGTAACCCCGACAAAATCAACCCGCTCTCCCCTGTCGATCTGGTCATCGACCATTCGGTGATGGTGGATTTCGCAGGTCAGCCCGATTCCTTCCGTAAGAACGTGGAACTGGAGATGCAGCGCAACCAGGAGCGTTACGAGTTCCTGCGCTGGGGTCAGAAAGCGTTCAACAACTTCCGCGTCGTTCCCCCCGGAACCGGCATCTGCCATCAGGTTAATCTGGAATACCTCGCGCAGACCGTGTGGACCGCCGATGTGGATGGCAAGACCGTGGCCTACCCTGACACCTGCGTGGGCACGGATAGCCACACCACCATGATCAACGGCCTTGCGGTTCTCGGTTGGGGCGTGGGTGGTATTGAAGCGGAAGCGGCGATGCTCGGCCAGCCGGTCACCATGCTCATCCCCGAAGTCATCGGCTTCAAGCTTACTGGCACGCTGCGTGAGGGAGTCACCGCGACCGACCTCGTCTTGACTGTCACCCAGATGCTGCGCAAAAAAGGCGTGGTCGGCAAGTTCGTCGAGTTCTATGGTTCGGGTCTGAATGGCCTGCCACTGGCAGACCGCGCGACCATCGCCAACATGGCGCCGGAATATGGCGCGACCTGCGGTATCTTCCCCATCGACAACGAAACCCTTGAGTTCCTGCACCTCACCGCGCGTGACGAGAAACGTATCGCGCTGGTGGAAGCTTACGCGAAAGCACAGGGCATGTGGCGCGGGGACGATGCGAAAGAGCCTGTCTTCACCGATACGCTCTCGCTGGATCTCTCCACGGTCGAGCCTTCCATCTCCGGCCCGAAACGCCCACAGGATAAAGTGCTGCTTTCCAAAGCCGCACCCGAATTCGTGAGCGCCTTGCCATCCCTCAACACGGGCAGCAAAGCGAACGGCGAAGAAGTCGCCGTTCCCGGCGAGAACTTCAGCCTGAAACATGGCGATGTGGTCATCGCGGCCATCACCTCCTGCACCAACACCTCCAATCCTTACGTCATGATGGCGGCGGGTCTGGTGGCGCAGAAGGCGAATAAATTCGGTCTGAAAGTGAAGCCATGGGTGAAGACCTCGTTGGCTCCCGGTTCAAAAGTGGTCACGGAATACCTTGAGAATGCTGGCTTGCAGAAGGAGCTCGATAAAGTCGGGTTCAATCTTGTGGGCTATGGCTGCACCACTTGCATCGGTAACTCCGGCCCGTTGCCTGAGCATATCGAGAAGACCATCAAGGACAACCAGCTCGTGGTCGCGGGTGTGCTTTCCGGCAACCGTAACTTCGAAGGCCGCATCCACCCGTTCGTGCGCGCGAACTATCTGGCTTCGCCGCCACTCGTCGTAAGCTATGCATTGGCAGGCAACCTGAATATCGACATCACCAAAGACCCCATCGGCAAAGGTTCGGATGGTCAGGCTGTGTTCCTGAAGGACATCTGGCCGACCACCGCCGAGGTGAAAGCCGCTGTGCAGAAATCCGTCACCCGCGAGATGTTCCAAGCGAAATATGCCGACGTCTTCACCGGCGACGACATTTGGCAGAATATCCAGACCGCGCCGGGCAAGACCTATGGCTGGGCGGAAGGCAGCACCTACATCCAGAACCCGCCCTATTTCGACGGCATGAAACCGAAGGCTTCCGGCTCGGCGGGTGATATCGTGGGGGCGCGCGTGCTCGCATTGCTCGGTGATTCCATCACCACCGACCATATCTCCCCCGCGGGTAACATCGCCAAGAACAGCCCCGCTGCGCGCTACCTCGAATCACACGGTGTCGCACCCGCGGACTTCAACTCTTATGGTGCGCGTCGCGGTTCGCATGATGTCATGATGCGCGGCACCTTCGCCAACACCCGCATCAAGAACGAGATGCTCGGCGGCGAAGAAGGCGGCAACACCATCTATATCCCTTCGGGCGAAAAGATGGCGATCTACGATGCGGCCATGCGCTATAAAGCGGAAGGAACGCCGCTTGTCATCTTCGCGGGCAAGGAATATGGCACGGGTTCCTCCCGTGACTGGGCGGCGAAGGGCACGAATCTGCTCGGCGTGAAAGCGGTCATCGCGGAGAGCTTCGAGCGTATCCACCGCTCCAACCTCGTGGGTATGGGCGTTCTGCCGCTGACCTTCAAGGATGACCAGTCGCGCCTGACCATGAAGCTGACGGGCAAAGAGAAAATCGATATCCTTGGTTTGGATAACCTCCAGCCGCGTATCGACATCAAAGCGGTCATCACCCGTGAGAACGGCAACCGCGAAGATGTGACCTTCCTCTGCCGCATCGACACCATCAACGAGCTGGAATATTTCCACAACGGCGGCATCCTGCACCATGTGGTGCGCCAGTTGATGAAGGCATAATACCGGATAAGAGAAAACGCCTCTTCCTTCACGGAAGAGGCGTTTTTTTTATGCCTGAATATCAAGCAAGAAAAACGCTCGGAAATCGATTGATTCCGAGCGTTTCTGCATGATTATTCGTGTGATTAGTGAACAGGCGTGCCGTGGCGTTGCGCGACCGGCGCGGTGGAGCCGATGACCTGATTGCGGCCAGAGTTTTTGGCGATATACAGGCGTGTGTCGGCCAGTTTGTAAAGGCGCGCGGCGTCCATATCCTCGTCGAAGCGCACGGTGACGACGCCGATGGACACGGTGCAGCCGATGGGGCGATTCAGGGTGGCATCGGAAATGAAAGTGTGTTTGGCGATGGCGCTGCGCACGCGTTCCGCCACATGCATCGCGCCTTGCGCGTTGGTTTCCGGCAGGAAGAGACCGAACTCCTCGCCGCCCAGACGCGCAGGGATGTCGATTTCGCGCAGCGCTTCTTTGATGACTTTACTGATTTCAATCAGGACGAAATCACCCACGTCATGGCCATGGTTATCGTTGATCTTCTTGAAGTGGTCGATGTCGAGCAGCAGCATGCTGAATTCGGAACGGGCACGCTTGATACGCTTCAGTTCTTCCTCGGTTTTCTCGAAGAATACCCGACGGTTGGCAAGGGAAGTTAGCGGATCGGTGTTGGCGATGCGTTTAAGTTCCTCTTTCACCATATTTTCTGCGGCGATACGCTCGGAAATATCGCGGAGCGAACCGACCGAGCCGACAATCGCGCCGGATTCATCGAACCACGGATAGGAGATGTCGGACACCCAGATGCGGCGACCGTCTTTTGTCTTCATCAGGTAATCCGCCTGCCATTTGCTGACCTCGCCTTTTTTGCGGGTGCTTTCCAGCTTGTCGAAGGAGTCGACCGTCTTCATGCCATCGTTGACGATTTTCGTCTCGACGATGAGGCTGCGGATGTTGATGCGTTGCATTTCTTCCGGCGCGAAGCCGAGGAGCTTGGTGACGGATGGGCTGATATAATCGTATTTCATGGAGTCGTAGCGCAGGCGGTAAATCACGTCCGTAGAATAGGAGGTGAGCAGCGCGACTTCGGATTTCAGTTCGTTGATGGTCTTCAGCGCATCAAAAGCGTGCTTGCCGCGGGAAAGCTTCTTGGCGGCCTGCTGACGCAGGAGGCGCGTGAAGGAACGGACTTTGCGGCTGGTGGACAGCGGGCGGCGACTTCTTGTCTTCATAGGACTCTCCACGAGAT
>VGDC01000207.1 GCA_016869895.1 Alphaproteobacteria bacterium | reverse complement strand
TATGAACCATCACGTCCAAAGCAAACCGAAAGTCATCGTCATCACCGGCGCCAGCAGCGGCATCGGTGCGGCACTGGCGTTGGAATACGCGCAGCTGGATGTGGTGCTCGGCATTTGCGGGCGGAACGAGGAACGGCTGCACGAGGTGCGCCGCCTGTGTGAGGCGCGGGGCGCGGTCGTCCATGCGGAGGTGGTGGATGTGACCGATAAACACCGGATGCGCGCATGGCTGGAGGATATCGATCGCC
Organism: Alphaproteobacteria bacterium; assembly: GCA_016869895.1. Classification (GTDB taxonomy): domain Bacteria; phylum Pseudomonadota; class Alphaproteobacteria; order Rickettsiales; family VGDC01; genus VGDC01. The sequence continues at coordinate 4,003 of VGDC01000207.1, read as the reverse complement.
GCCATGAGGTGGACATCCTCATCGCCAATGCGGGAATTTCCGGCGGAACGGGGAAGGGCGGCGATATGGCCGACATCACCCGCAAGATATTCGCCACGAATGTGGACGGGGTCATCAATACGGTGATGCCGCTGGTGCCCGCGATGATGGCGCGCAAGCGCGGGCAAATCGCCATCATCAGCTCACTGGCGGGAATCCGCGGGTTGCCATCCGCTCCTGCCTATAGCGCGAGCAAAGCGGCGGTGCGTTTCTGGGGTGAGGGGCTGCGAGGTAGCCTTGGCAAGCATGGCATCAAGGTGAATGTCATCTGCCCCGGTTACGTGAAAACGCCGCTGACGGCGGTGAATACTTTCCCGATGCCGTTCATCAAGAAGGCGTGGAAAGCGGCCATCATCATCCGCAAAGGGCTGGAAAGGAACACTCCGCGCATCGTGTTCCCCTATGCGCTGTATATCCCGCTGTGGTTCCTGAGCTGTCTTTCGCCGCGCATCACGGATGGGTTCTTCGCGAGATTGCCGGAGAAATAAGATTACTTCTCTGCCGCGGCTCTGCGCAGGCGGTCGTTGATGGCGATGCCGAGGCCGATTTCGGGGATTGTCGCTACGGCGATGGTCTTTTTATCCCCCGCATCCGCCTGACGCAGATAGGCGAAGAGATTCGCCGCCGCTTCCACCAAATCCCCCGATGGGCTGAGGTTCAGCTCCGCACCCGCCGCATCCAACGCGAAACCGATGAAAAATTCATCTTCTGCGATGTCTTGGGCATTGAGGCGGATGGGTTTTTCCGGCGCGTAATGGCTGGCCAGCAAGCCGGGGGAGTGGAACACGCCTTCGGTGATTTCCGGCGAAAGGGGCGGCACGCCGCAAACGGTGGTGATTGCTTCATCGGTGATGCCGCCGGGGCGGAGGAGTACGGGCGTAGTGCCGCGCGCGTCAATGACCGTCGATTCCAACCCGACGATGCACGCGCCGCCATCCAGCACCAGCAAGTCTTCATCCGCGAATTCAGACTGCACATGGGCGGCGGTGGTGGGGCTTATTTTGCCGGAGCGGTTCGCGCTGGGCGCAGCCAAGGGCAAGCCGGAGGTTTTCAATAATTCATGTGCGACGGGGTGCGAAGGCACGCGCAAGGCGACGGTGTTCAGCCCCGCGCTGACCAGCAGGGATAGCGGGCAATCGGCACTGCGCTCCAACACGAGTGTCAGCGGCCCCGGCCAGAAAGCGGCCATGAGCGCACGGGCAAGGGGAGTGACCACGGCATATTTCGCGGCATCATCCGCATGGGCGAGGTGAACAATGAGCGGATTGAAGCTGGGGCGGCCTTTCATGGCGTAGATGGAGGCGGTGGCGGTGTCGTTCGTGGCATCCGCAGCGAGGCCATAGACCGTTTCCGTCGGCAGGGCGACGAGCTTGCCTGCGCGCAGACGCTCGGCAGCGGCGGCAATCGATTTCGCGTCAGGATGATGGATTGTGCAAGACATCGGTTTTTGGCTATGTTAGAAAATGAAGCTACAGTATCTAGCGGTTTTCCGCCCAAAACACACCAAAAAAGCGCATCCATAGCAGGAGTCCGTCATGTCTCACACCGTCATCACCATCGCCCAGCAAAAGGGCGGCGCAGGCAAGACCACCGTGGCGGCACATCTGGCAGTCGCGCTCAGCCAACGCGGCAAGCGCGTGGCCGTCATCGATATCGATCCGCAGGGCAGCTTGACCCAGTGGCACAAAATCCGCGAAGAACGCTTCGGCAAGGGCTACACGGGCATGAACTTCTCGGCATTGTCCGGCTGGCGCGTTGCAAATGAAATCAGCCGTCTGCGCAAGGAAAGCGACTTCATCATCATCGACAGCCCGCCGCATACGGAAGCCGATGCGAAGACCGCCATCCGCGAGGCAGACCTCGTGCTGCTGCCCGTGCAGCCCAGCCCGACCGACCTATGGGCGACAGCCGCTACGCTAAAACTGGCGAAGGACGAGAAGAAACTGGTGAAAGTGTTGCTGAACCGCGTGTCGCCGAACTCGAAAATGGCGCAGGCAGCGGTTGACACACTCGGCGGTGATGACGTGCTGGACAATATGCTCGGCAACCGCGTGGCTTTCGCAGCGGCGTTGTTCGAAGGGCGCACCGCGAATGAAACGAACCCCAGCCATGTCGCGGCACAGGAAGTGAAGGACATCGCCAACGAAATCCTCGCGCTGCTGAACCTTGACGAGCAGGAAGAAGAGAAGCCGAAGGCGAAGAAGAAAAAGGCTTAATATTTTGCTGGATACCGGCCTGCGCCGGTATGACGCATAAAGCCTAAGCCTTTCCTTGCAAGGCATCGTGCGGCACACCATAATATAAGGTATGCCGCGCAAGAAAAAACCATTCGTGTTTCCGCCCGATACCCCGCTTTACGCTGATTTGAAGCGGAAAGACCCTTCTGTGCGCCCTTGCGAGATGCCCGGTTGCCCTTATGTGGGTGAGCACCGCGCACCGTACTCACAAGATGAGCTGACGCGCTATCGCTGGTTCTGCCTGCCGCATGTGCGCGAATATAACGCGGGGTGGGATTATTTCTCCGGCATGGGCGCGGCGCAGATCGAAGATTTCATGAAGGATGCGATGCTCGGCCATCGCCCCACGTGGAAAATCAACCAACAGAAATTGACGGAAGAGAACTTAGAGGCGGCGCTGCATGATATGCTCTATGGCCGCAAGCGTGGTGCACGGGAAGAGAAACGCCGCAAAGCGCAGACCGCCGCCCAGAACGAAGAGGAATACCGCGCGCTGGCGGTGCTGGAAATCGAGGGCGAAGCATCGTTGCAGGACATCAAGAAACAGTATAAGTTGCTGGTGAAGAAGCATCACCCTGATGTGAACCCCGGCGACAAGCAAGCCGAAGAACGGTTCAAACTCATCACCAAAGCCTATCACGACTTACTAAATCTCTACAGAAAAGCCGAAAACACATGACTTCCTCGCCTATCACCGTCGATGACCTGCCATCCGCCCCCGATACCACCGTGTCCATCCGCAAGACCTTCGGAATCGACGTGGACGGCGATGCTCCGGCATTCAGCAAGACAAGCGAGCATGTCCCCGCCATCGACCCCGCCTATGTGTTCGAGCCGCAGACCACCCGCGCTATCCTCGCCGGATTCGCCCATGACCGCAAAGTGATGGTGCAGGGATACCACGGCACAGGCAAATCCACCCATATCGAGCAGGTCGCCGCGCGCCTCAACTGGCCGTGCATCCGCATCAACCTCGATAGCCATATCAGCCGTATCGACCTCATCGGGCGCGATGCCATCGTCATCCGTGACGGGAAGCAGATCACCGAATTCCGCGAAGGCATCCTGCCGTGGTCGTTCCAGCGGCCTGTGGCGCTGGTGTTCGATGAATATGACGCGGGTCGCCCAGATGTGATGTTCGTCATCCAGCGCGTGCTGGAAGCGCAGGGCAAACTGACGCTGCTCGACCAGAACCGCGTGCTGCATCCACACAAATTCTTCCGCCTCTTCGCCACGGCGAATACCATCGGCCTTGGCGACCCGACGGGTTTGTATCATGGCACGCAGCCCATCAACCAAGGGCAGATGGACCGCTGGAACATCGTGACGACGCTGAACTACCTGCCCGAAGAGCAGGAAACGACCATCATCACCAAGAAATTCCCTGCTTACGGCAAGGGCAAGAAGAAGGAGACAGTGCATCGCATGGTCGCCATGGCGAACCTGACCCGTCAGGGGTTGATGCTGGGGGATATCTCCACGGTGATGTCACCTCGCACGGTGCTGACCTGGGTGGAGAACGCCGAAATCTTCAACGATGTGCATCATGCCTTCCGCGTCACATTCCTGAATAAATGTGATGAGATGGAACGCCCCATCATCGCGGAATATTACCAGCGCTGCTTCGATGTGGAGATTCTATCCGCAGCTGTGCCTGTATCTGCGTGATGGCATCGGCCAGCTCGTGGATGCTGGCTTCCTGCGTCTCGAAGGTCGTCACGAAGGAT
>VGDC01000206.1 GCA_016869895.1 Alphaproteobacteria bacterium | reverse complement strand
TGTTCCTTGGAGCCGGTGACGATAAATCCGCGCTGGGAAGATTCCGCGTTCAGGATTTCGGCATAAAGCCGGTCGATGGTATGCAATACGGCATGGGTATGCAGCACCGCAACACGCGCGGTGCGTGTGCTCTCCAATTGCAGTCGCACCATGCCGACGATGACTAGACCGATGGCGGCGACGGCGGAGATGACCGCTAAGTGTCTGCGAACTATAGGCATAAATGTAACTGCGTATTGCCAGATTCTTTTCTTTGTATTAAATCTACTAATCATAGCGTGGAATGTCCAACGAATGCTTACACCTTGTGGTTGTATCGCCGAAGGCGGATAAAAAATGTGTTTTAAAAGGGGTCAATATGCATCGTTTCCTCCTCACTTTGGTTGCGCTTGCGGCGGTTTCCATGGCATCCGATGCCAAAGCGGAATTCATCATCACCACGGCGATCTTGGAGTTCAAACAGGATAGCCCACGCCAGCAGGACATCGAGCTGGTCAGCCGCTCGACGGAGAATGATTATGTGGTGGCGGAGGTATCGGAAATCGTGAACCCCGGTTCGCCGGATGAGATCCGCAAGCTCATCGAGGATCCTGCCGAGGGCGGGCTTTTGGTCACGCCGGATAAGACCATTCTCACGGGCGGCAGCCGGAAGGTATTGCGTTTCGTGTTGTTGAAAGAGCCTGACGCGAAGGAACGCATCTATCGCGTGGCGGTGAAGCCCGTGGTGAAAGGGGTCGAGAACGACACGAAAGTGGGGCTTAAGGTGTTGGTGGGTTATGAAGTACTGGTCATCGTGCGTCCCAGTGTGATGCAGCCTTCCTACACCGCACAGCGCAACGGCAAGACTTTCACGGCGACCAATAACGGCAATACCAATGTTCTGTTCCAGCATGGTCAGCAATGCTCCGCTGCGGATAAATGTGAACCTACTTCCGTCGTCCGTGTCTATCCTGGGCAGACCGCGCAGTTAGAACTGCCCCATGATATGCCCGTTTCCTTCTCCATCTGGAACGGCGTGGAGACTACCGAGAAGCAATTTCCATAGCATTCCCATCGACGGGCTGGCACACCAGAGGCTGGGTGTGGATCAGCACACCGTTGTTGGCTTTCACTTCCGGCAAGCTGACCTTGCATTTGCCGCCTTCTAGGGTAGCGAAGGTCAATTCCTTCATCTTGGAAAGTTCCGCCTGCAGCTGGCCTTTCTCGTTGGTGGTCACCTGCGTTTTGCTTTCCTGCAGGATGGCGTTGCTGAGGGGCTGTCCATCCACGGTCTGGATTTTCGCGGTCACCACATAGAAGGTGTTGATGTCCCATTTCAGCTTGGTCACGTTGCCGGGGTAGAGCGTCACCTTGCGTTCGCTGGTGTCGTAATCGAGGAACGCGTTCTTTTCCGGTGCGAGGCGGATTTTATAGACATTGAACGGTGCCAGATAGACCACCTGTTTGCCGTTCACTTTCACGCTGCTCTTCGCCATGCCGTTCACATAGACTTTCATTTCCGCATCCCCGTCACCCGCGGTTTCGATGATGACGGCGCTGCGGTCGTTCTGGTTGCCGCCGATGTGGAATTCATCCGCCAGCTGCGCGGCGTTGAAGGCGAAGCTGCCGCCGTAGTTGAAGGCGTTGCGGTCTTTGGAGATGACCTGCTGCACCGAGCCCTGCACCTGACCCATGTGGTTATCCCAGTTGGCATCCGCGCTCAGGATCTGCTGGTCTTTATCCGCGCTGACACCTGCGCCCAGCAGCAACTGCTCGCCGGGAGCGTTTGTCTCGCGCCATACCCGTGCGCTGCCGAGTGCGCCGCTGCTGGAGCCGCCTTTGCCTGCGCCAACGGTGCTGCTCGCGCCGTAACCACCGCCCAGCTGCTTCACATAGCTCACCAGCACCGTGCCTTCGGTGACATCGCCGTTGCGGGCGATGGAAGCGGAAGCGGCCAGCGAGCTTTCGCCGTCCTGCCACATGCGCCATTCGCCATAAGGACCGGCGGAGACGGTGGAATCCATATCGGACTGTTTCACATAGCTGGCGCGTGCGCCGATGGTGATTTCTGGAGTGGCGGCATAGGCGATGGACATGGCGACCTGACTGATTTCGCCGGAGAGGTCTTCATAGCCTGCGATAGGGGAATCAGCCATCCACACCTGACGGCCATCGAAGGCGATGCTCAGTTTCTCGCTGGTCTGCACATAGCTTGCCTGCACGCCGAGGTCGCCTTTGGTGGAAGCGAGCGTGGTCGCCTGAATGCGCTTGTCGCCTTCCATCCAGAAGATGCCCGTCTCCACCGCCGCGCGGTCGGTCACAGCCAGTGCGTTCACGGTCAGCCCCGTGTTATCGTTCAGGCGGCGCACGGTGCCAGCGCGCAGGATGGGCACATTGGTCAGCTGCGGCAGGGTAGAATCCGTATCCGCCGTTTCGCGGATGACACCCGCCTGCACGAAATAGCTGGGCTTGCCGGGTGCGGGCAATTCCTGCGTCTTGGCGAAGAAGCGTTGTTCTTCGCGCACCGTGCCGTTCGCCTCTTGGATTTTCAGGGTGATTTGATAGGCGCCATCGGGCAGTTCGGCGGTGTTGATTTTCTGGTTGCCCGCTTCATACGCGCGGGAGGAGTAGAGGCGACCTTCCACATAGATGGACACGAAAGATCGGCGTGGCAGATAGACGATGACGTCGTTGCCCTCGGTCTTGTTGTCGTCCATATGGGTGCGCACGGAGGTGGAATAGGACACACCCGCCATGTCGCGGTCGGCGATGAGCTGCATGGGGCGGCTGCGGAACAGACCCGCCGTTTTGCGGATGCCTTCTTTTTCCACCGTTGCCACGATGGTGTCGAAGCGCAGGCCCTCATCGGTCACGGTGGATTCGGTGTCCAGCTTCGCTTCGCCGAAGGAGAAGGTGGAGTTATTGCTCAGCGTGAAGTTCGGGGTATTCGCATCCACACCGCTGATCGCGCCGCTGAAGCCATAGACGGAGGAGAAATGCTGCTCCGGCAAGGGGAGGTAGCGCGGCGAGGAAGCATCCTTCACCTGTAGGTAATCGGCGTTGATGAAGAGTTCGGCTTCCAGCGTGTTCTCGTTGAAGATGAGGCCTGCCACTTCCGGCGTCAGCGTGCCGCAATCCTCCACGCGCTTCGCGGTGCAAAGCAGATGGGCGTTGGCAGGGAGCTGGCGGGAAAGTGCCGCGGTGACCGCCTCTTTATTCGCGATGTTGGAAATGGCCTTCACCACATTCTCCGGTGTATCGAAAGAGACCATGCCGGGGGCGAAATGCGCGGGGAACGCGCCGATGATGTCGCCACCATGAAACAGGGTTATGGAGGTGGGGCGGGGAGCTTCCAATGCTTCAAAACCATCCGGCGTGCCGGATTTCACAGCGATTTCGCCGGCTGCAGCAACGGCGGCGAACATCATGAGGGCGCAGATGAAAAGGAAGAAATGGATGAATAGATACTTCATTTCGCCCCTCCTTTTTTATTGGTTTTCTACTTTCTATAAATTGAGGTTACGCCGAAAGAGTTAACGAAAAGTTATCAAGAGATTAATGAATAGTTAACGCATACATTTTCTGAAAAATGAATCGCGCATAAACAGAAAAAACATAGAAAATACAGTGCATATGCTGCAGAAAATATTTTGCATGATTGTGCTGCGGAAAGTGCAATATTAACTAGATATTAATCTCTTATTAACTTCCCATTAATAAATCGCTCAAAGCGAATTCGGTCTATGGCCGAATCCGCTTCATTATGCTTGCTTCAGGGGGATTAATTAGGCGTCACGAGGATGGTGATGATGCCGGTATAAGTTCCCGCCAAAGCGGCGGTCATCGCCGCTTGTGTGATTTTCAGATTCAGCCGCGCGTTCGGGCCAGACAAAGTGCAGGTGGAATCCAAGATATTCGCGCGGAGCAGGCCGGTCTTCTTCACACCGTTCGTCAATGCCGCGCCGCCCGATGCGCCAAGATTACCCGCGCCGCCGTCATCCCAGGTGAGCGAATACGGAATATTGCGCGGGCCGCTTTTGAGGTTATAGCCACCCACGCTGCTGACGGTGATGGCATAGCCGGTGATGGGGAGAAGATCGTAGGAATACATGCAGAGATTGATATGCGCGGAGACGGCGGGGTCTCCCATGCTCCACGTTCCCAGATTGAGGTCACTGACGCTATAGACGCGCATGGCGAGCAATGCGTTCGCGTTATTCGCGGCTGCGTTCAGCAGCATCAGGCTCAATCCGAGAATGTGAAACAGCTTCTTC
>VGDC01000205.1 GCA_016869895.1 Alphaproteobacteria bacterium | reverse complement strand
CATCCGGGAATGCCGCTGGGCATGGCGGATGTGGCGACCGTGCTGTTCCGCGACATCCTGAAATATGACCCCTCCCAGCCGAAATGGGCGGATCGTGACCGCTTCATCCTTTCTGCCGGCCATGGCTCGATGCTGCAATATGCGTTGTTGTACCTCGCGGGCTATGAGGACATGAAACTGGAAGACCTGCGCAACTTCCGTCAGCTCGGCGCGAAGACGGCGGGACATCCCGAATACGGCCACGCCACGGGCATCGAGACGACCACCGGCCCGCTCGGTCAGGGGTTCGCGAATGCGGTGGGCATGGCATTGGCAGAGCGTCACCTCGCGGCGGAATTCGGCGATGACATCGTGAACCACCACACCTATGTCATCGCGGGTGATGGCTGCCTCATGGAAGGCATCAGCCATGAAGCGGCTTCCATGGCAGGACATTTGAAACTGAGCCGCCTCATCGTGCTGTTCGATGATAACGGCATCTCCATCGACGGCCCCACCAGCCTTTCCGTTTCCGAAGATACGCCCGGTCGTTTCCGCGCGCTCGGTTGGGATGTGCAGGAAGTGGACGGCCATGACGAAGCCGCTGTGCACAAAGCGATTCTCGCGGCGCAGAAGACCGACACGCCATCCCTCATCGCCTGCAAGACCACCATCGGTTTCGGCGCGCCGACCAAGGCGGGTAAATCCTCCAGCCATGGTTCGCCGCTGGGTAAAGACGAAATCGCGGGCACACGCTCCAACATCGGTTGGGCGCATGAGCCGTTCCATATTCCAGAAGAGGTGTTGAACGCGTGGCGCGAAGCCGGTGCGCGCGGCCAAGAAACCCGCGCCGCTTGGGAAAAACGTCTGAACGCGCTGGACGCCGATAAAGCGGCAGAATTCAACCGCCGCATCGAAGGCAAGCTGCCCGAAGGCTGGCAGGGGGTGGTGAATAATCTGAAAGAGCATCTTTCCGAGAAGAAACCCAGCGAAGCAACGCGCAAATCCTCGCAGAACGTGCTGGAAGTGCTGAACATCGCCATCCCCGAGATGCTCGGTGGCTCGGCGGATCTGACCGGTTCCAACAACACCAAGACCGCCACGCTCAACGGCATTCAGGCGGGTAACTACGGCGGACGTTACGTCTATTACGGTGTACGTGAACACGCCATGGCCTCCGCCATGAACGGCATCGCCCTGCACGGCGGTGTGATTCCTTACGGTGGCACGTTCCTCGTCTTCACCGATTATTGCCGCCCCGCCATCCGCCTTTCCGCCTTGATGGAACAGCGCGTGATTTACGTGATGACCCATGACTCCATCGGCCTTGGCGAAGACGGCCCGACCCACCAGCCTGTCGAGCACGTGGCCGCGCTGCGCGCTATCCCTAACCTGCTGGTCTTCCGCCCTGCGGATGCGGTGGAAACTGCAGAGTGCTGGGCGCTCGCGCTTCAAGCGGAGAAGACCCCGTCCGTCCTCGCGCTGACCCGTCAGAACCTGCCGACGCTTCGCACCACCCACACGAAAGAGAACCTTTCGGGCAAGGGTGGCTATGTCATTTCCCCCGCAGAAGGCAATGCGCGCGTGACGCTGCTGGCCACCGGTTCCGAAGTGTCCCTCGCGGTCGAAGCGCAAGGCATGTTGAAAGCGCAAGGTATTAGTGCGAAAGTCGTTTCCCTGCCGTCCTGGGAGCTGTTCGAGAAGCAGCCGCGCGCCTATCGTGAGGAAGTGCTGGGCAAGGATACGCTCAAGGTCGCCATCGAAGCCGCTGCGAAATTCGGCTGGGAACGCTATATCGGCACGGACGGCATCTTCGTCGGCATGCCCGGTTTCGGCGCATCCGGCCCCGCGGAAGAGCTTTATGCCCATTTCGGCATCACCGCCCATGTGGTGGTGGAGAAAGTCACCGCGGCGTTGCGGGGGCAGGAATGAGCCAGAAAGACGCGCGTTTAGCCGAATTCCCGAACTTCCATCTGGTCGATCATCCGCTGGTGCAGGATAAGCTTTCTCGTATGCGCGAGACGGAGACCAGCACGGGCGAGTTCCGCCGCCTGATGCGTGAGGTGGGCGTGTTGATGGGCTATGAAGTGACACGCGATCTGCCGTTGGAACGCCACCGCATCACCACCCCGCTGGTGGAGATGGACGCACCGTATATACAAGGGCCGATGATCGCCATCGTGCCTATACTCCGCGCAGGGACGGGTTTGGCGGATGGTCTTCTGGAGCTGATGCCTGCCGCTCGCCTTGGCAATATCGGCCTGTACCGTGACCCCGAAACCCACAAGCCCGTGGAATATCTGGTGAAGCTTCCCAGCTCCGATAACGGATTGTTCCTGCTGGTCGACCCAATGCTCGCCACGGGCAATTCGGCGGCTTACGCGGTGGATGTGCTGCTGAAACACGGCGTGGCGAAGGAGAAAATACGCCTCGTCACGTTGCTTGCCGCGCCGGAAGGCGTGCGTGTGTTCAACGAAAAACACGCCGATGTGCCCATTTATTGCGCGTCGCTCGATTCGCACCTGAACGACCATAATTACATCATTCCCGGTCTGGGTGATGCGGGCGACCGTCTCTACGGCACACCTTGACGCCATGGAAGGGTTCGGGGCTGCCATCCGCGCCATCATCGATGCCACCCTCGGCATCGCCGAACCCATCACGGATTTCTTGGCTTACATGCACCTTCTGGCGATGTTCTGCGTCGTTTGCGGCATGCTTTTCTCTTTTCATTACAGGCCTCCAAAAACGAAACGCGGGCGCATCCTCCTCGCGCTAACGGTCTTTGCACTGCTCGTGGTTTGTTGTATGAGTCTATGGTATTGGTTCATCGGAATGCTTAGAGGAGATGCTTCGTGACGGTTAAGATTGCTATCAATGGTTTAGGGCGCATCGGCCGCTGTGTGCTGCGCGCCATCATCGAGAATGACCGCCGTGATATTCAGGTCGTCGCCGTGAACGGCCCGGCCGAGCTTTCCTCCCATGTGCATCTGCTGAAATACGATTCTGTGCATGGCACGTTCCGTGGCGACATCACCACTTCTGTGGAGGACGGCAAAGAATATATGGACATGGGGCACGGCAAATTCCGCGTGTTCCATGAGCGTAAAGTGTCTGATTTGCCATGGGGTGAGCTGGGCGTGGATGTGGTGCTGGAATGTACCGGAAAATTCACGAAACGTCAGGATGCCGCGCTGCATATCGAATCCGGCGCAAAAAAAGTGCTTATCTCCGCCCCTGCGACCGATGCCGATGCGACCATCGTTTATGGCGTGAACAACGAAGCCTTGCTGCCTAACCACACGGTGCTTTCCGTGGGTTCCTGCACCACCAATGCGCTCGCCCCTGTCGCCAAGGTACTGCATGACCGTTTCGGTATCCGCAATGGATTCATGACCACAGTGCATGCCTACACCGGAGATCAGAACCTGCACGACGGCAGCCATAAAGACCTGCGTCGCGCCCGCGCCGCCGCCCTTTCCATGGTGCCCAGCAGCACGGGAGCGGCCAAGGCCATCGGCCTTGTGCTGCCGCATCTGGCAGGGAAAATCAATGGCACGGCTGTGCGCGTGCCCACGCCGAATGTCTCGCTGGTTGACCTCGTGGTGAACATCGAAGAGAACACCACTGCCGATGCGGTGAACGCCGCGCTGCGCGAAGCGGCCGCGAACCTACCGCTTAAAGGCGTGTTGGGCATCTGCGATGAGCCGCTTGTCTCCACCGATTTCAACCACTCGCCCTATAGCTCGGTTTTCGACACATCCGGCACGGTCGTCACCGGAGGGAATCTGCTGCGCGTGGCCTCGTGGTATGACAATGAATGGGGCTTCAGCTGCCGCATGCTGGATGTCACCGCCCTTTTGCAAGGTGGCCTGAAATGAGCGTCCTGCAACGCACCGACCTGAAGACGCTGGATGACGTGGATGTGCGCGGCAAGACCGTGCTGGTGCGCGTGGATCTGAACGTGCCGATGGAGCATGGCCGCGTGTCTGACCTGACGCGCATCCGCCGCCTTGTGCCGACCCTCACGGAGCTGGCCGAAAAGCAAGCGAAGGTCGTCATCCTTTCGCATTTCGACCGCCCGAAAGGCAAGTTCGTGCCAGCTATGTCCCTCGCGCCGCTGGTGGATGTGTTGCAAGCGGAGCTGAACCCGAACGTGCGCCCGAATTATGAGACGGAAGAGCTTGTCTATAAATACCCCGTGAAATTCGGCGTGGATGTGCTGGGCAACAGCGCGCGCAACGCAGTCGATTCCTTAAAAGCGGGTGAATTGCTGCTGCTGGAGAACGTGCGTTTCCATGCGGGGGAGGAAGCGAATGATGC
>VGDC01000204.1 GCA_016869895.1 Alphaproteobacteria bacterium | reverse complement strand
CCATAGCCAGATTGAGGCGGGGTAGGGGGTGGTGGCGCGTGATGTGCATGGCCGCCATGACGACCGGAATACTTCTCCACCGCCGTATAGGCGTGATGGCGGAAGCGGTTGGGATCGTGAATCTTGCGGATTTCAATCTGCTCCATGCCGATGCCGTTCACCAGCACATCGCCACGGTTCAGCATCCTGTCGAGCACCGTCTGGAACACCTTCACCCCTTCGACGTTGTAGAGCGAAATCTCATTCTCATCGACAGTGATGAAGCCCTTTTTGAAGATGATTTTCTTGTTGGTGATGACTTGTTCGGTGCTGACCTTTTTAATGATAGCCACGAGCAGATAGACGGTTCCAAGCAGCGTGAACAAAGAACCCGTCAGGATAAGGCGGATTTCATTCGCAGAGGAAAGGGCGGTCACCACCGAATCGGGCAGGAACGAACCGAGGAAAGAGAAGAAATCACCGATTTTAGCTGTGAAGCTTGCCCATGCGCCCGTGGCCGCCTGTGCAGTCGCGTGTTCCGCGCCGATGAGCTTCGGAGCAATGAAAGGCAGGAACAAAGTGAACAGGCCAACGCTAAGAATCAGAATGGGCATAAAATAGCAGAAGTTATGCAGTTTCGCTGCATATAGTATGCGCTCGCCGGGAATGAGATGGCGTCGTGTATAACTAATAGTAGCCACTCTGATCCTTCTCCTTTCGCTTCAATTCTTCTTCCTGTTGTACTCTAAGCAATTCTTCTTCCTCGCGCTTCTTCTTTTTTCTCACTTCCTCGGCCTGTCGCTTCTTTTTGCGCTCGGCTTCCTTCTGTTTCTTGCGTTTTTCTTTAAGGGATTTCTTGCTTTGCACCTGAATCAACACGCCATCGGATTCCATGCGCGCGGCGGTCTCCGAAAAACGGCTTTGCGCGGCGAGAATGGCTTTCCTGAAGGCTTTCGGGTCGGACACATCCGGCACTTCCACATGCTCAAGCCCTTGGTCGTCCTCGAAGATAAGCGTGCCCGTGCCTGTGATACGGTCAAACAATCCGGCGCGGATGCGCACGAATTTCAAGTGATGCAACATCACATATTGCATATCGTCATGGGCGAAGGTCTTCTGACGTTCCACCACGCGCATATTGGTGACAAAGTGGAAATTGGTGCGGGAGCGGCGATGGCGGCTGAACATCACGCCGATGCCGATGAGCACGAAGACCATACCGAAAAGCATATCGGAGAACACCCGCTTACCCAAAGGCACATATTGACGGGTCTGTTCGGAAAGGATTCCATTCAGGAAATCCCACACCTGCGGGAAGCATAACACGATGCCGAGGAGTATGGCGAAGCAGGGCACGAAAAAGGCCACAGGGCTATGCTTCGCTTCATAGAGCAGAATCTCCTTCTGCAGGAGCACTTCTTTCACTTCGATGCGTACGTTCTGACGCGACATCCACGTTCCGATGCTTTGGTGTGAACCTAAACTAATCGCCCAGATGGAATAAATACCTGAAACGATTAGATAACCTTTTATTACTTTAAGGTATTTTCATGTGATGGCAATAAAAAGATGCCGCCTTTTGCCGCGCAGCAAAACACACTGGACAGGGGCGGTCAATGCCGCTAAACATGTGGGTCGAATTATCAGGATTCAGGAGAGAATATGCCTAAAATGACCTTTGTCCATCAGGATGGAAGCGAACAGCTTGTCGAGGCGCCTTCGGGCATCTCCATTTTGGAAGCCGCGCGCATCTTCGATGTCCCCATTGAAGGCGCATGCGAAGGCTCGCTGGCATGCTCAACCTGCCATGTAGTGATTGACCCTGCCTTTGTCGATCTTCTGCCCGAAGCCACCGAAGATGAAGAGGATATGCTGGATTTGGCATTCGGATTGACGGCGACCTCCCGCCTCGGTTGCCAGATCATCCTGTCCGACGAGCTGGATGGGCTGAAAGTGTCTGTTCCTTCTGCATCGCGTTAATATTTTCCTTCAAGCCTTTCATTCATATCACTCTTTCCATAAAGCGATAACACAATGTCTAATAAAAAATGGGTGCCAGTCGTCATCATCGGTTCTGTCGTTGCCGTAGGTTATGTCGGTGCCGTCACGGTCGCCAAAAATAAGATTCGTGAAGTGGTCGATGCCAACCTTGGGCAGGCTGAAGCGCGCATCGAGGCGCGCGGTCAGGAAGCGACCATCACCTATAAAGACGTTTCCGTTCATGGTTTCTCCCTTCGTCCTTCCGCAGTCCTGCACGGCTTGAACGTGAAGATCGTCGATCCGCAGACCAAGAACGAAGCCATCGTCACTACCCCGGAAGTGCGCTATGTGCCTTATAACTTCGGCATGACCAACTATCGCCTCGAAGTGCCGCAGAATATCGAACTTCTCAGCCTGCGCACCAATCAGCCGCGCGAGCAGAGCATCGTCAGCTATAAAAATGAAACCGTTGGCGGCACGGCTTTCCCCGCGCTTGACGTGTTGGGTCTGCCCGGCAATGAGCACAGCTTCCAGCTCTTCCTCCCCAAATCTGTTATCATCACGACGCTGACCGAAACTGAGAAGCCCGAACTGGCCGAAGGCGCGACCGAGCTGCCAGCCATCGATGCGGCCACCGCCAAGACCGAGCACGTCGAGCTGGTGCAGGGCGAAGAGCCTTACATCACTTGGAAGACCAGCGCGGCGAGCGAGTTGATCGAGCAGAAGGTCGTCCTCAGCAAAGTAGCGGTGAACTATCAGTATGATCCGTTCCTCACTGCTGACCAGTTCACTTTCAACCTGCAGCAGACCAATAAGGATGATGAAGCGAAGACCCAGCAGGTCGCCTCGCTCTTCAAGCTGGAGAATCTGAACTTCAATGACATTCCTGTCGTGAATCCTGTGAACATCATCAACGATGTCACCTACACCGGCCCCATCGTGGTCGATGAAGCGGCACCGCTTCCCGCTGGCGCGAAGTTCACCTGGGATGTGAAGGAATTCTCCTTCATCACTGGTCTCAGCAGCATCTTCGCCAACGGTAACGTCACCGTGCAGCCGGACAAAGAGCGCTTGCCATATGGTAAAGTCGCCTTGCGCCTTGATGACCTGAAGAAACTCTATGACCACCTCGCTGCGACCCGCCCTGCCGCCGTTGCCGGTTTGACCAAAGTCCGCGGCGCGCTTGAGCGTATCTCCGGTGCGAACATCGAAGCCGGCGAAGTCGTGAACATCGACCTCGTGCGTGAAGAAGGTGGCCGTCTTCAGGTCGGCAAGCTCAGCTTAGAGGAAGCACTGGCAGTCGGTTTCGAGGTTCTGGTGAGTGTGCCCAGCATCCTTTCCGCACCTGAGCTCTCTGCGCCTGCTTCTCCATTGGAAGCCGCTCCTGAGGCATTGACCGCCCCCAAAGCAGAAGGCGAGCTCGTCACCCCGTTGACCACGGAGGGTGCTGCTGAGAACGCTGCGCCTGTGGCTGAAGCCCCCGTGACTGAAGCACCTGCGGTCGAAGCACCTGTTACCGTTGCGCCTGCGGTTGAGACTCCCGCAGTCGAGACTCCGGCTGCAGAAGAGCCTGTCGTGGAAAGTCCTGCTGCTCAGTAACCTGTCATGAACAAAAAAAGCCGCCCACCTTCACGGTTGGGCGGCTTTTCTTTTTGGGTTTTTCAGGCTTGGTTCTGTTCTTTTTCCAGCTGCCGCTTCTTCACATATTCGCCCGTGCCTAAGTGATAAACCTTGTCGGTGGGCAGAATGACGCCCGGCTCAAGGCGCGGCTTCTGGCGTGTTTCTTCGTAGTAAGGAATGAAGTCGGGTTTTGTAGCCTCAAACAGTTGCTCGAAGCTATCGATGACGTAATAGGTCTGCTGATAATCATCGATGACGTAGCGGGTCTGCATCATCCGTTTCACATCGAAGCCGATGCGGTTGGGGCTATCGCTGTCCAGCGCGAATTGGCTTTCTCCGCGTGAGGAGACGATGCCAGCGCCATAAATGCGCAAGCCCTTTGGTGTGTTGATGAGGCCGAACTCCACCGAATACCAGAACAGGCGGGTGATATAATTGATGCCGCCGTTCTGCATAGCTTTCAATCCACCGCGACCGTATGCGGCGATGTAATCCCCGAAAATGGGATTGCTGAGCAGCGGGACATGGCCGAAGAGGTCGTGGAACAGGTCTGGCTCTTCGAGGTAATCCATCTCATGCGGTTTGCGGATCCAGTAGGTCACCGGAAAACGACGGTTCGCCAGATGCGTGAAGAATGGCTCCGGCGGGATAAGCCCCGGCACGGCGACGATTTCCCAGCCGGTGAGGGGCTTGAGAATCGCGCTCAATTCCTCGAAATTCGGAATCTTATCTGCGCCGATTTTCAGCTTCACC
>VGDC01000203.1 GCA_016869895.1 Alphaproteobacteria bacterium | reverse complement strand
AACTGGTGGAAGGCGCGCGCGGGGAGCTTGGGGGCGATGAATTCGGCAGAGGAGACGGTGCCCGTGGTGAGCAGCAGGTGCAGCTGTGGATGACGCTCCAACAGCGCATGGATGAGCGGTAGGGCGGATTGGGCCTCGCCGACGCTGGCGGCATGCAGCCAGACCAGCGTGCCATGGGGGCGTTCGCGCGAGGCATGACCCCAGCGTTCTAAGATGCGCGTGGGGTGTTCCTTGCCGCGCTGGAGGCGGCGGGAAAGGTAAACCCGCAGGAGGGGAGTGAGGGGATAGCTTATCAGGCGGTAAAGCGGGAGGAGCATGGCCTGCCCCTTATCGTTTGCCGGAGGCGATGGCATCGGCCTGTGCGGTGACGGCGTTCAACCGCTGTTCCAGCAGAAGGCGATCCCGCTCGATGGAGGCGTCGTCGCCTTCCGTTCCGACAAATAAGGGCTCATCCACCGTGCCCACCAAACGTCCGAAGGGAAGGGCTATCTGCATCTTGTCCCAGCTTCTCAAGTTCGTGTGCAGCGAGCC
Organism: Alphaproteobacteria bacterium; assembly: GCA_016869895.1. Classification (GTDB taxonomy): domain Bacteria; phylum Pseudomonadota; class Alphaproteobacteria; order Rickettsiales; family VGDC01; genus VGDC01. Next base: position 3,814 of record VGDC01000203.1, on the reverse strand, counting down.
GGAAAGGGAAACGGGGATGATGGGGCAATCGCACAGGCGCGCCAGCTGGATGATGCCGGATTGGGCGGTCTGGAAAGGCCCACGGGGGCCATCGGGCGTGATGCCGATGCTGCTGCCTGCGCGGAAGGCGCGCACGATATTGCGCGCGGCCTTGCTGCCGCCACTGCTGGAAGAACCACGGATGGCCTCGACCTTGAGGGCGGAGACGGTCATGGCGATGAGCTCGCCGTCGTTATGGTGCGACACCAAAACCTTGATGGAGCGGCCTTTGGGGCGGAAGGGCGCGGCCATCATCAACCGTCCGTGCCAGAAGGCGAAAATGGCGGGCTTTTCGCCGGAGACATAGGGCTGGGCGGAGGCGGGCACGATGAGCGTGTAGCGCGAGGTGAGATGCACGAAACGGATGTAATTCGCAAGAACAGATGCTACGAGACGCTGCACGAAAGCGGTGCGGCTGATGCGCTGGCGGTAGGATTTGAAACGCTCTCGAAGATACAGCGGCATCTACACCTCTTATGTCACAGCAAGAGGGGGGGCGGAGGTTTCGAACTGATTCTTGTAGAGCTTCGTGTAAGCGCCGTTGCGGGCTATCAATTCCGCATGGGTGCCGGATTCGATGATTTGGCCGTTGCCCATGACATAGATGTAATCCGCCTGTTGCACGGTGGAGAGACGATGGGCGATGACCAGCGTGGTGCGGTTCTTCATGAGGGTGTTCAGCGCGTCCTGCACGTGGCGTTCGGAGGTGGTATCGAGCGCGGAGGTCGCTTCGTCAAGCAGCAGGATGGGCGCGTCCTTCAGCATGGCGCGCGCGATGGCGATGCGCTGGCGCTGGCCACCGGAAAGCTTCAAGCCGTGGGAGCCGATCACCGTGTCGTACCCGTGCGGCATCTGCAGGATGAACTCGTGGGCAGCGGCGGATTTCGCGGCTTCGATGATCTCGTCCTGCGTCGCCCCTTCGCGGCCATAGGCGATGTTCGCGCTGATGGTGTCGTCGAACAGCACGGTTTCTTGGCTCACCAGACCGATATGGGAACGCAAGGAGGCCAACGTGACCGTTTCGGTGTCCGTGCCGTCGATGAGGATGCGGCCTTCGGTGGCCTGATAGAAGCGCAGAATCAAATTGATGATAGTGGATTTGCCGCCGCCGGAAGGGCCTACAAGCGCGATGGTCTTGCCTGCCGGGATGGTGATGTCGATGCCCTTCACGCCCGCATCGGTGCCCGTGTAGCAGAAGGAGACGTCCTCGAAGCGGATTTCACCCTTGCCTACCTGCAAAATGCCTGCGCCAGGCTTGTCTTGAATGCTGGGCGGCACGTCGAGCACCGCGAAGAAGCGATCCGCCGCCGCCAAGGCTTCCTGAAGGTTATTGTTGATGTTCGCCAGCGCTTTCATGGGGCGGTAGACCATCAGCAAGGCGGCGAGGAAGGACATGAACGCACCCGGCGTGGTCTTGCCGACGATGACCTGCGTGCCGCCGTAATAGATGACCGCGCCGATGGCGAAACCGGCGAGAAGCTCTGTGATGGGGGAGGAGGCGGCCTGAACGCGGGAGGCTTTGTAATACAGGTTGAAGAGCTTGTCGATGGTGCCCGTGGCGCGCTTGACTTCATAGCCCTCGCGGTTATAGGCCTTGACCATGCGCACACCGGCGAAGGTCTCATCCAGCTGGGAGGTGAAGGAGCCGAGCTGTTCCTGCGTGCCCCATGAAATCTTGCGCATGCGGCGGCCAAGACGGAGGATGGGGAAGAGGCAGACGGGCAGGACGAACAGCGCGATGATGGACATCTGCCAATTCTGGTAAATCATCAAGCCGATGAGGAACACCAGCGTGATGCTCTCTTTCGCGAGCGCGATCAACACGTTGGACACGGCCATGCGCATGAGGATGATGTCGTTGGTGAAGCGCGAAATCAACCCGCCCGTGCTGTGCGCGTGCAACACGCCGATGTCGCTTTTGAGCAGATGGTCGAACAGCTGGATCTGCATATCCGAGATGACGCGCTGACCGACATAACGCAGCAGCACGTTCTGCCCATAGGTGGCGACGCTGTTCACCGCCGCGATGGCGACGACGGCGACGATGATCAGCTCCAGCATATCGACGTTCTTGTTGAGGAAAATCTCGTCAAGTACGGGTTGGAGCATCCATGCGTTGGCGGCGGTCATCGCCGCGCAGACGATCATGCAGAAAATGGCGAGGTACAGCTTGCCAGTGTAAGGACGGATATAATCCTTTATCAAGCGCTTCATCAGCGTCTTGGAGGTCTGCGTGGTCGGAATCTTTTTCCGCTTTTTCAGGAACAAGGCGGTTTCCCTTCGGGAGATTCAAGAATCATGCGCCTGCGACCGTCATGCCTTCGATGCGCACCGTAGGCGCATTGGTGGCATAGCGAAACTCGAGGTCGTTCGCAGGGATGAGGTTCTTATACATATCCCGCAGGTTACCCGCAATGGTAAACTCGTTGACGGGATAGGCGATCTTCCCGTTCTCGATCCAGAAACCCGACGCGCCGACGCTCAAATCCCCCGTGATGAGGTTGCTGCCGCTGCCGAAGGTGTCGGTGATATACAAGCCTTCTTTGATGTCGGCCATCAGCGCTTCGGGGGAGAGCGTGCCGCCGGTGAGGTAAAGATTGCTGGTGGAGGGCATGGGGGGCGAGGCCGTGCCGCGCGCCGCATCGCCAAGGGTTTGCAGGCCGAGTTTACGGGCGGAGCGCATATCGAGCAGCCAGCTTTGCAACACGCCGTTCTCGATGAGGTTGCGCTTGGCATTCCGCACGCCTTCCGCGTCGAACGGGCGCGAACCGAGGGCGCGGGGGATGTGCGGGTCGTCGGTGATGATGATGCCATCGGCGAAAATCTGTTTGCCCATGTCGTCCTTCAGGAAGGACGTGCCCCGCGCGATGGCCGCGCCGGAGATGGCACCGGAGAACACGCCCACCAGACCTTTGGCGATTTTGGGGTCGAACACAATCGGTACTTGCGCGGATTTCGCCTTGCGCGCACCCATGCGCGACAGCGTCTTTTCCGCGGCTTTGCGGCCAATCAACTCCGGTGACCACAAATCTTCGCGGTGGCGGGTGGCGCAATATTCATAATCCCGCTCCATATTCGTGCCTTCACCCGCGATGACCGAGACGGAAAGCACGAAACTGCTGGTGGCGTAGGAATGCAGAAAGCCGTTGCTGGTCGCCAAGGTGATGCGGCTGTTGGAATAACCCGCATCCGCTCCTTCGGTGTTGGTGATGCCTTGCACATCCAATGCGGCGGCTTCGGCGGCAGCGGCGGATTCCGCCAAGAATCGCGCTTCGGGTTCGTTGGGGTCGAAGAGGTCAAGGTCGGGGATGTCGCGCGCCAGCAATTCCTGCGGGGCGAGGGCTGCCCATTCGTCTTCCGGTGCGATTTTCGCCATGCTGACGGCGCGTTCCACCAGCTCATCCAGCGTGGCGGATTTGAAATCGCTTGAAGAAACGACAGCGGCTTTTTGCCCCACGAAAACACGCAAGCCAAGGCCGACGCTTTCGGCGCGTTCGATGCTTTCCGGCTTGCCCTTGCGGCAGGAGCAGGACGTGTCCGTCGAATCGAACATTACCGCATCGGCAGCGGTCGCACCCGCACGTTTTGCGCGGTCGAGGAGGTCTGCCAGAGTGTCTGAACTCATAGTGATAGCTTTCTGTTGTTTCCGGGATTTTTTCCTAAAAATCCCATGAAACGGGCTCAAGGCTGGCAAAACCTGCTGGTTTTGCTTAACGTCCCTTTCCGTTTCCGGAGTTCTTGGACGCATCAACGTGCGACATTTTGGGAAGCTTGT
>VGDC01000202.1 GCA_016869895.1 Alphaproteobacteria bacterium | reverse complement strand
TCAGGCCGAGTTCCTCCTCTGGGCGGATAAGGATTTGGCGGAGCTTGACCGCGCTTTCAAGGATTTCGCCGCCGATCCCGATGCCAACTTCTTCGAGCTGGATCGCATCCGCAAAATCGCCTTTTCTGTGAAGTGTCAGGCGGGCACTTTTGGTTTCGCCCTCGCCTCCGAAGTCGGCCGCTCGCTGTATAACTACGCCATGAAGCACGATAAGGGATACACCCCTGAGCGCCTCTCCGTGCTACAGAAGCACATCGAAGCCATCCGCACCATCATCACCAAGAACATCCAGGGTGAAGGCGGCCCCATCGGCGCAGAGCTGAAAGACAGCCTCGAGAAACTCGTCAACAAATTCGCTTAAAATAGACAAAAACATAACAAAAAACGCTCCGAAACTCATCGTTCCGGAGCGTTTTTTATTTTATTCTATATATTTATCAGATTCCTAGACCACCTTTGCCTTTGCCCATACCCGGTGTTGCCGGCGCCGCCATCTGACCGAGGTCTTCGTGGGGTGAGAAGCCGCGCATCTCTCCGCCGTGCTGGAGGATGACCTGACCGGAGCCGTAGACCTGATCATAGGTGGCGTTGCCGGTGTTACCGCCGCCGCTGGTGTCGGTGGTGGTATCGACAGCGGCGTGCTGGATGCCTTCGAAACCTTCCATCTTCACTTTGGTGCGGATGCCGAGGCCGGATTCAAGATGGCCTTTCCAGCCAGTGTTCTTGGAGGAAATGAGCTGCATCCCGCCGATTTTACCGCCGAGGAAACCTTGGGTGTCGTATTGCCCCAAACCCTGCGTGTCGCTAATGCCGAACAGGCCTTTACCCGCACCTGCGGGCTGGCCGCCTCCCATGCCACCCATGGTGTTGGGATTGAATGCCGGAGCGGTGGGTGGTCCTTCAGCCATCGTGGCCTCCTCGTTTGATTAGAACGCCATTATACCAATTTCGCGCGATTTTTCAAATGACACATTAATGACCGCCGCCATTCAAGGATTTGATGAGTTCTTCGGTGACCTTTTTCGCATCGCCGAAGAGCATCATGGTGTTCTGCTGGTAGAACAGCGCATTCTCGATGCCCGCATAGCCAGCCGCCATACCACGCTTGACGAAGATGACGGTTTTCGCCGCCGCCACGTCGAGAATCGGCATGCCGTAAATCGGGCTGGCAGGGTCGGATTTCGCGGCAGGGTTGGTGATGTCATTCGCACCGATGACATAAACCACATCGGTGGATGAGAAATCACGGTTGATTTCGTCCAGCTCGAAGACGCTGTCATAGGGCACGTTGGCTTCCGCGAGCAATACGTTCATATGCCCCGGCATACGCCCCGCGACGGGGTGAATGGCGTAGCGCACGGAAATGCCCGCCTTCTCCAGCGTTTCGCCCAACTCGCGCACGGCGTGCTGTGCTTGCGCCACGGCCATACCGTAACCCGGAACGATGATGACCGAACTGGCGTTCTCCATCATGAATCCGGCATCTTCCGCAGAGCCCGACTTCACCGAGCGGTCACCCGCTGCGGCAGCGGGGCCAGCGGCGGCTTCCGCGCCGAAACCGCCGAAGATGACGTTGATGATGGAGCGGTTCATGGCCTTGCACATGATGTAGCTGAGGATCGCGCCCGATGCACCCACGAGCGCGCCCGTGATGATGAGAAGGGGGTTACCCAGCGTGAAACCGATGCCCACTGCCGCCCAGCCGGAATAGCTGTTCAGCATCGACACCACGACGGGCATATCCGCGCCGCCAATGGGGATGATGAGCAGGAAGCCGATGGCGAAGGAGGCCAGCAACAGCAAAATAAAGAGTGTCTTCGATTCCGTGCCGCAGAACAGCGCGATGAGCACCACGATGCCGATGGCGATGGCGGCGTTCAGCGCGTGTTGCCCCGCGAAGCGCACAGGCGCGCCGGAAACGAGGCCTTGCAGCTTGGCAAAGGCGATGACCGAGCCGGAGAAGGTGATGGCACCGATGGCCGCGCCCAAGCCCATTTCAATGAGGCTGCCCGCGCCGATGCTACCCGTAACGCCGATGCCGTAGGCTTCCGGAGACCAGAGTGCCGCTGCAGCCACGAAGACTGCAGCTAAACCGACCAGCGAGTGGAAAGCCGCGACGAGCTGGGGCATGGCGGTCATCTTGATTTTCTTGGCGATGACATAGCCGATGGCACCGCCGATGGCGAGGCCGAGGATGATCATGCCGAAGCTCTGCACGGAAGGCAGGGTGAGGGTCGTCAGGATGGCGATGGCCATGCCCGCCATGCCGAGTTTATTGCCGGTGCGCGCCGATGCGGGCGAGGACAGGCCTTTAAGCGCGAGGATGAAGCAGACCGCGGCGACGAGGTATGCGATATAGACGAGATTGCTCATTATTTCGCTCCTGCTTTAGCGGCTGCGGGGGTTTCTTTCTTCTTGAACATCTGGAGCATGCGGTGGGTGACCATGAAGCCGCCGAAGATGTTGATGCCCGCCAGAATCACCGCGAGGAAGCCGACCCATTGGGACACGCCGAAGCCTTCGGGCCCCACGGCGATGATAGCACCGACGATGATGATGGAGGAAATAGCATTTGTGACGGCCATGAGCGGCGTGTGCAGCGCAGGCGTGACTTTCCAGACGACATAATAGCCGACGAAACATGCAAGCACAAAAACCGTCAAACCGAAGATGAACGGGTCGACGCCGTGGCCTTGGGTTTGCGCGAGGAGCGCGGTCTGCTGCGCGAGCGCGGCGGATTCCTGCGAAATACGCTCCAGCTCTTGGGATACGTTTGAAATATCGCTCATCTTATGCCTCCTTCTTTGCGGGGAAGACGACGCTTCCCCCTTTTGTCACGACGGTGCCTTTGACCACTTCATCCTCCCAATCGAAATGGAGTGCGCCTTCCTTCACGAAGGGCGAGAGGAAATTGAACAGGTTCTTGGCATAAAGCTGGCTGGCATCCACCGCCACGCGCGATGGCACGTTGGTGTAGGACAGGATGCGCACACCATGGGCGACGACTTCTTCATCAGCCTTGGAAAGGGGGCAGTTGCCGCCGGACGCGACCGCCAAATCGACGATGATGGAGCCTTCTTTCATGCCCTTCACGGCATCTTCGGGAATCAGCACGGGGGCTGGCTTTCCGGGGATGAGCGCAGTGGTGATGGCGATGTCGGTTTTCTTCAGCGTTTCGGCGATGAGTTCGGTTTGTTTGCGTTTATAGTCGTCGCTCATTTCCTTGGCATATCCGCCAGCGGCATCACCGCTTTCATCGGAGGGCACTTCCACGAATTTCGCCCCTAAGGATTCGACCTGTTCCTTCACGGCGGGGCGCACGTCGAAGGCAGAAACCACCGCGCCGAGGCGTTTTGCCGTGGCGATGGCCTGAAGCCCTGCGACACCCGCGCCCAGCACCAGTACCTTGGCGGGGGCGACGGTGCCAGCGGCGGTCATCATCATGGGGATGGCTTTGGTGAAGGCGGAGACCGCATCAATCACCGCGCGATAGCCTGCGAGGTTGCTCTGGGAAGAGAGCACATCCATGCTCTGCGCGCGGGAGATGCGCGGCATCAGCTCCATGGCGAAGGCCGTGATATTACGCTTGGCTAGAGCTTCCAGCGTGGCTTTATCGGTCAGCGGATTCAGCTGGGAAACGAGAATCGCGCCTTCCGGCAGTGCCGCGACATCCGGCGATTGCACGGCCAGCACAAGCTCGGCACCTTTCAGCGCATCCGCAGCGGTCTTGGCAATGGTCGCGCCAGCATCCTGATATACCCCATCGGAGATGGACGAGGCCTTACCCGCGCCCGACTCGATGACCACCTGCAAGCCCTTTTCGGTGAATTTCTTCACGGTATCCGCCGAAACGGCCACCCGCGCCTCATGCTTGGCTTGCTCTTTCAAAACGGCAAGTTTCATCTCACTTCTCCAATTCGTCGATAAATTGCGAAATCACGTTCAATCCCTGCTGCCAGAAATCCGGCTTGCTGGCGTCCAAGCCGAAGGGCTTGAGCAAATCCTTGTGGTGCAGCGTGCCGCCCGCTTCCAGCATGGTGATGTATTTCTTCTGGAAATCCTTTACCTTGCCGGATTTATAGACCGCGTAAAGCGAGTTGACCAAGCAATCGCCGAAGGCATAGGAATAGACGTAGAACGGCGTGTGCACGAAATGCGGGATATACGACCAGTAATGCTTGTATTCCTCGCTGAATTTGAGCGCATCGCCAAGGCTCTCGCGCTGCACATCAATCCAGATTTCGCCGATGCGGTCGGAGGTGAGTTCCCCGCTGCGGCGTTCATCATGCACGCGGCGTTCGAACTCGCAGAAGGCCACCTGACGCACCACGGTGTTCAGCATGGATTCGAC
>VGDC01000201.1 GCA_016869895.1 Alphaproteobacteria bacterium | reverse complement strand
CGTAACCCACCGTCCACATATAGATCTCGCCGAGCCCCGTGGTGATGGCGCCTATGCGCGGTTCCACCCCTGCGGGCAGATTCTCCCGCGCTTCCGCCAACCGCTCGTTCACCTGCGCACGGGCGAAATAGATGTCCACATCATCACGGAAAATCGCGGTGACCTGACTGAAGCCATTGCGCGAGATGGAACGCGTGCTTTCCAATCCCGGAATGCCCGCCAAGGCCGTTTCAATGGGGAAAGTGACCTGCTTTTCCATCTCCTCCGGCGAAAATGCTGCCGCCAGCGCGCTCACCTGCACTTGGTTATTGGTGATGTCCGGCACGGCATCTATAGGCAGATTGCGGAGGTTATATAGCCCGATAGCCGCCACACCCGCGATGACCAGCACGACCAGATAACGGTGCGCCAGGGAGAAACGAAGGATACGTTCAATCATGTGTTTTCTCCTCAGTGCTCATGGGCGGCACCGGCTTTGCCGATATCCGCTTTCACGATGAAGCTGCCCTCACTGACATATGCCTCGCCGGTCTCAATGCCGGATGTGATTTCCGTCCATTCCGCATCCGCCGCGCCTGTCTCTACTGGCCGCGCTTCATAGCGTTCGCCCTCTTTCACGAAGACGACCGTCTTGCCCTCCATCCGCTGGATGGCGGCGGTCTTCACCGCCAGCGGCACTTCATGGGACGCGACCACCACATCCGCATTCACCGACATCCCCGGCAGCCAATGGCTGTCGAGGTTTTTCACCGTCGCGCGCGCCAGAAGGGTCTGGGTCGATGCCTCGGTGATGGGCAGCAAAGCATTGATGGTGGTGGTCTGTACATCCTCGCATTCGGTGCTGGAAAGGGTCACGGCTTCTCCCGCTTTCACCTTTGCCGCATCTTGCGGGAAGACATGCAATTCCACCCACAGCTCGCGCATATCCGCGATAGTGAACATCGCCGCTTCCGCCGCCGTGTCCCCCACATTGCTGTTGCGGGCGAGCACCGTACCCGCGATGGGCGATTTCACCGCATAGACCTGCAGGCTTTCATTGCTTTCGACGGTGGCGAGCACTTCGCCCTCCTCCACCGCTTCGCCTTGCGCTTTCTTCACGCTGCGCACGATTCCCGGAAAGCGCGCTTTCACCAAAGCGGTACGGTTCTGGTTCAAGACCACGCGGCCATTCAGCGCAACCGTGTCCTTCACGGTAGCAGCCACCGCCACCGCAGTGGCGATGCCCGATGCTTCGGCAGCGGATGGGGATATTTCCGTGCTGTCGGAATCTTCATGCCCATGCGCGTCCTCGTGGTCATGTCCATCACCCGCGAAAGCAGGGGTTTGAAAAACCATAAAAAGGCTCAAAGCCAGCGAAAGGGTTTTGTTATTCAGCATGGGGAATCTCCTCGAATGTCGTGCTGGATGCCTGCGTGATGGGCGCGTATTTTGCCGTGAGGCGGTCAGCCTCTGCGCGGCTGAGGTGGTATTGCAGTAAGCTGGCAATGTATTGCTCGCGGGTTTCGAACAGTGTCCGTTGCCCGTCCAACACCTCCAGATAGGGGAATTTGCCCAGACTGTAGCCGTACCGCGCTTGCTCAAACGCTTTCTCCGCGGCGGGGATGACCTCCTCGCGCAAACGCTCGGCCTGCATCCGCGCCTCTGCCATCTGCTGGCGGTGCTCGGATAGTTGGGTAGCCATCGCGATTTCCACTGATTGTTTATCCGCTTCGGTCTTCACCTGCGCGAATTGCGCTTTGCGGATATTGCCCTCATTGGCATTGAACACAGGAATCGGCAGGGAAACACCCACCACGAACGCCTGATCGCCGCTGTCGCGCAAATCCCTCACGCCCACGTTCAGGCTAGGGTCGGGCATGGCATTGGCCTTCTCCAGCGCATAGGCAGCACGGTCACGCTCAATGGCAGCGCTGTAGCGTTTAAGGTCGGGGTTCGCGGAAAAATCATTATCCTGCTCTTCTGCGGAAGACAGCTGCGAAAGGGCATCCTTTTCCAGAGCCCATCCCTTCGCACTTCCCAACAAGGCATCCAGCCTGCGATGCGCCGCGCGGCTTTCCCGCTCCGCTTTCGCCAGAGCGATGGTGCTGGTCGCTTCTGCCACCTCCGCCTTGCTTTTAAGATACAGCGGATCCGCCGCTGCATCCACACGCGAGGACACGGTTTTCAGCACATCCTCCGCAAAACGCTTCTCTTCGTGGGCGATTTCCACCTGCGCATCCGCCGCCGCCACCTGCATATAGGCGACCGTCACATCGCGGATGACATCCAGCCGCGCCGATTGCAGATCATATTCCGACAGGTTTTGTAACTGAGCGGCCACGTCCTTCCGCGCGGCACGCTTCCCGCCCCTTTCGATGGTTTGCGAGATGCCGTAGGTCACTTCCGCGCCACTGAAGCCTTTATAGTCTCCGCTGCCGCCGATGTTCTCCGCCTCCACGCCGATTTCAGGATTCGCATAATACCCCGCCTGTAGCGATTCGCCTTCACTGGCGGATTTCGCCGCATCAGCGGATTTCACTTTGGGGGAATAATGCAATGCCTGCTGGATGGCGGCATCCAGAGTCAGCACGGAAGGTTCAGCCGCCTGCGCCACGCTTGCACAAGCGACCATCGCGGCAAGCATTTGCCACGTGAGGGTATGTCTTTTCATAGGATTCCACGGTCAATGCGTTTCAGGAGGCCTGCGGGGGCAGGCGGAACGGCATCACACGTGTGAGGGAGGTTTCAGCAGCGGGCCAACCGCGAAGGAGGACAAGGCCTCATCGGTAACGATATGCCCAGCCTCTGCGACCACTGTCAGCACCGCAGAAGCGGAGGCGATGGAAGGCGAAACGGAATGGGCGCAGCAATGGTGATGCGCCGCTTTCTCGCCTTGCCCCTGATGATCGCCATGGTCATCCACGCTTTGGGAAACATGCACATCGCCGCAATTATCCGCCGAAGTCATGCAAGCCGCTTCCGCAACAGGCGAAAACAGCAAGGAGACAACAACGATGAGTGCGGCGAAGATTCTGCTCATACACCCAAGCATACAGGAATAAACGAATTTCGCAATCCCGCTCCGAGCCATACGCTTTCCCGCGCTGGAATCGCAAGGAATTATGTTCTATATTCGCGCCCATGCATACACGCCACACCATCGAACAACAGACCAACCGTAAGCACCTGCGGCAGCTTATCCATCTTCGCACGGTGGCGATACTCGGCCAGCTGGCGACGATTCTCCTCGTGCATTACGGCATGGAGATTCCCCTGCCACTCACGCCGATGCTGGGCGTCATCGCCGCCATTTCCTTCCTGAATATCGTGAGCCTTTCCGGCCTGTATCGCTCACAGAACATTTCCGTCACCGTTCTGTTCCTCAGCATGCTGTGTGATGTCGCGGCGTTGACCGCGCAAGTCCACCTCAGCGGCGGGTCTGCCAACCCCTTCATCTCCCTCTTCCTGCTGCAAGTCATCCTCGGTGCGTTGATGCTTTCCACCCAATATGCGTGGATGCTCATGACCCTGACGGTCGTCGCCTATAGCCTGCTGCTCTTCCTTCCCCCCGCCTACGCCCTGATTCCGCCGCCTTCTGCGCTTTACACGCAAGGGGCATGGTTCAACTATCTTCTGGCCGCCGTGCTGGCCGTCTGGTTTTTGACACGCATCAGCCACACGCTGAAAGAGCGTGAGACGAGCTTCGCACGCCTTAAACAGCAACAGGCGGAAGAGGAGCACATCGTGCGCATAGGGCTGCTTGCCAGCGGCGCAGCCCATGAATTAAGCACCCCGCTCTCCACCCTCTCCGTCATCCTGAATGACTGGCAAGGCACCGAGCTTACCCAAGAACAGCGGGATGGCGACATCGCACTCATGCAAGCCGAGCTCCAACGCTGCAAGAAGATACTCAGCGACATCCTGCTTTCCGCTGGCGAAGTGCGCGGCGAAGGCGCGGTCGTCATGGCGTTGGACGATTTCATGGATGAAGTCGCCGAGAATTGGAATGCCGCGCGCCACCCCGACCATTTCGCCTATACCCATCCCGATGGGCAGAGCCTCTCCATCGTGTCTGACCAAGTCTTTGCGCGGATGATCGGCAGTCTGCTCGATAACGCTTACGACGCTTCACCCCAATGGGTCGGCATGGAGTGGGATGTGGAGGACGACCATCTCGTCATCACCGTGCGCGATAAAGGCGCAGGATTCCCAGCGGATGTCATCGACCGCCTCGGCCATCCGTTCATGAGCACCAAAGGCACAGGGCGTGGCATGGGGCTTTTCCTGACGCATAATACCCTGCGCAAGCTGGGCGGCAGGTTGGATGTACAAAACCTCGCGACGGGCGCAGAGGTGACCATCCGCCTGCCTCTGGCCGCTA
>VGDC01000200.1 GCA_016869895.1 Alphaproteobacteria bacterium | reverse complement strand
AGTATGCTTCTGATATGGCAGTGGAAACCGCTATTGCGGGTGATGGCGCATGAAGAAATCGCACGGGTGGATGGCATACCGGTCGAGCGGTTGCAACTAATGATGACGGTGCTCATCGCAGTGACCGTGGCATTGGCTTTGCAGGTGGTGGGGATGCTGCTCATCACGGCTCTGCTGGTGATTCCACCGTTGGTCGGGCGGTTGCTTGCCAACACGCCAAAGCAGATGGTCTGCATCGCGACCGCAGCGGGCGTTTCCGCTGGTGTGCTTGGAATCGGCATTTCCTATCAGTATAATCTCGCCACCGGCCCGAGCATCGTGCTAGCAGCCTTGGCGTTGTTCCTCGCCGCTTTTGTGGCGGGAAGCTTCAAGCGTTAAGACGCGAAAGCCCGGCTTCGAGGTCGGCGATAAGGTCATCCACCGCTTCAAGCCCCACATGTAAGCGAAGAAGCAGGCCATCTTCCGTCCACGGCACTGCCGTGCGATATGCCTTCGGATTCAGCGGAAGGATTAGGCTTTCATAGCCGCCCCATGAGAAGCCCATGGCGAAATATTCCATGCCGTTCAGCATCCGCTCCACAGCTTCTTTGGAGTAGGGATTCAGCACGACCGAGAACAGCCCGCTGGACATCCCGATGTCCCGTTTCCATGCTTCGTGACCGGGGCAGCTGTGCAGGGCGGGGTGCAGCACACGGCGGGTTTCGGGTCGGCTGGCGAACCATTCGGCTATTTTCAGCGCGCTTTTTTCCTGCGCTTCGACGCGGGCGGCAAGGGTGCGCAATCCCCGCTGCACCAGTGCGCAATCATCGGGGCTGACATGCAGACCATATAAGCGATGCTGCTGGGCAAGGCGTTTGGCGACCGCGCCGGAGGCGTTCACCACACCCATCAGGATGTCCGAATGCCCGCAGATATATTTGGTGATAGCGTGAATGACCGCATCCACACCGAGCGTTATGGGCGAAGGCGCAAGGGGCGTCGCCCAAGTATTATCAGCTACGGTCAGGATGCCGCGCGCTTTCGCGACAGCGACGATGGCGGGGGTGTCCTGCACTTCAAAGGTCACTGAGCCGGGGCTTTCCAGATAGATGACCTTGGTGTTTTCTCTCACCAAATCCGCGATGCCACTGCCGATAAGCGGATCGTAATAGGTCGTCTCCACGCCCAGACGTTTCAATTCCTTATCGCAGAAAGCGCGGGTGGGGCCATAGGCGCAATCGGGGATGAGCACATGATCGCCGGGATTCAGCAGGCTGCCGAGGGTGAAGGCGATGGCACCAAGGCCGGATGGGCAAAGGAAGCTGCTTTCCGTGCCTTCCAATGCGGCGAGTTGTGCTTCCAAATCTTGGCGGGTGATGGTGCCATAACGCCCGTAGGAGTTCTTTTCCTGACCGGATTCTGCCCGTTGCAGACCTGCGAAATCATCGAATATGACGGTGGAGGTGCGCACGACAGGGGTGTTGACCGCACCGCGATGGTGTTCTGGATGGCGGCCGAGGTGCGCCAGCAGTGTCTTCTTATCGGGCATTAGAATGCTCTCCACGAAACGCCGACGACCACATGGGTGATGGTCTTTTGCGAGCCGAAGGCCAGCAGACAGGCGCGGTATTTGATGATCTGGTTCTTCTCGTTCACGAACTGGCCATCGTCGAGCAAGGGGGTAGGTTGCGCTTGTTTCGCCACTTCGTCGATGCGCTTGATGATTTTCGCACCGGGGAAGAATTTCATGTTCGTGGTCATGCGCTGTCCGCGCAAATCCTTGCCGATGGCTTTGGTGATCTCCTGCCCGCAGTGAACATAGGTGTAAGCGAACGTGTCGACTCCCGATGGGTCGGCGCGCAAGCTGAGGCAGTTGCTCCAAAGTTCCTCGATCACGCTGGGATTGATTTTGTCGTAAAGGGGCAGGTAGTCCTCTCCCTTTATCTTCTCCCAATAGGCAATGAGTCGCGTAGTAAGCCGTTGTTCCTGCATGGTATTCCTAAGGCGGTTGTGTCGCGGTTGCGCTAAGCAACCATAGGGTGTATAGTGATTCTATCGCTCAACTCATAAGGCGCTTATGCGTTCATTCATCGCTCTGTCATTCCTGCTTTTTTCCCCCGTAATCCTGCTGGTTTGCGCCTTGAAGGCGTTCGCGCAGGAGAGGTGGTATGCGAAAAGACGGAAGAAGATGACGGATAAACGATTTTTATCTCCATTTACGCCTAAACTATCTTCCGGCAAATGACAATCGTCATATTCTGCACAGAAAACCTTTCCAGAACGCTAATTAAACGTTGTCTTTCCGCCTGTCAGGGATTAATTCTCTGATAAGCCCTTTGTTTGGGCGTTTTTCATTGGTTAAGGAAGCAGGAAGATGACGGCGCAGCAGAAGCATTATCCACAGGTCGATCCCAGCCCCGATTTTCCGGCGGTTGAGCGGGGCATTCTGGCTTATTGGAAAGATAATGCGGTGTTTCAGGCGTCGGTGTATAATCGTGCACCCACCAGCGAATACGTGTTCTATGACGGCCCGCCCTTTGCCAACGGTCTGCCGCATTATGGCCATTTGTTGACCGGCTATGTGAAAGACCTTTTCGCGCGTTATCACACTACCCTCGGAAAGCGCACAGAGCGTCGCTTCGGTTGGGATTGCCATGGTCTTCCCGCAGAAATGGGCGCGGAGAAGGAACTGGGTGTTTCAGGGCGTGCGAATATCGAGAAATTCGGTATACAGAAATTCAACGACCATTGCCGCACCAGCGTGATGAAATACACCGGCGAGTGGGAAGAATATGTCACCCGCCAAGCGCGCTGGGTGGATTTCGAAAATGACTACAAAACGATGGACACTCCCTACATGGAGTCCGTCATGTGGGCATTCGCCGAGCTGCATAAGAAAGGCTTGGTCTATGAATCCCACCGCGTGATGCCCTACAGCTGGGCGATGGAAACGCCTGTGTCGAACTTCGAGACGCGGATGGACAACTCCTACCGTGAGCGTGAGGACAAGGCCATCACCGTGGCGTTCAAGCTGAACGCCCGTCCAGCAGGTGCGCCGGAAGCGAATGAATATTTCATCTTAGCGTGGACGACTACCCCGTGGACACTGCCCAGCAACCTTGCGCTCGCCGCTTCCGCCAACCTGCCTTATGCGGCGGTGGTGAAGGATGGCCGTTGCTATCTGCTGGCGGAATTCGCGCTGAAGACTTATGAAACGACCATCGGCGCAGATGCCGAAGCGGTGGCGCAGGTCAAAGGCAAGGATCTCATCGGCTTGACCTATGAGCCGCTGTTCCCCTATTTCGCTTCCCACCCGAACAGCTTCCGCGTATTGGATGGTTCGGATTTCGTCGAGGAAGGTTCGGGTACGGGAATCGTCCACATGGCTCCCGGTTTTGGTGAGGATGACCAACGGGTCTGCGCTGCGAATGGCATCGAAATCGTTTGTCCGGTGGATTCCTCTGGTCGCTACACCGCTGAAATCTTCGAGCATGACGGCCTTGCGCTGGCTGGCCTGAATGTCGTGGCGGATACACGGCTGGATGAGGGCGACAAAGCCCAGCATATCTATGAAAAAGACGTAGCGAAATATGGCCTCGCCAATATGCGCATCACCCGTTGGTTGAAAGCACATGGACGTCTCATCAAAGATGAGCCTTATGTCCACAATTACCCCCACTGCTGGCGCACGGACACGCCGCTGATTTATCGTGCATTGCCGAGCTGGTATGTGGAAGTCAGCAAATTCGCTCCGCGTATGGTCGAGCTGAACGAGCAAATAAATTGGGTGCCAGACCACATCAAACATGGCCGCTTCGGCAAATGGCTGGAAGGCGCGCGCGATTGGAGCATCTCCCGCAACCGTTATTGGGGCTCGCCCATTCCGGTCTGGAAGAACGATAAAGACGGGGAAATCAAAGTCTTCGGCAGCATCGCGGAGCTGGAAGGCTTCTTCGGCATTCCCGTGAAAGACCTGCACCGCCCGTTCATCGACGAATTGGTGAAAGAGGAAGACGGCAAGACATGGCGTCGTGTGACAGACGTGTTCGACTGCTGGTTCGAGTCCGGCTCCATGCCTTATGCGCAGGTGCATTACCCCTTCGAAAACAAGGACTGGTTCGAGACGCATTTCCCCGCTGATTTCATCGTGGAATATGAGGCGCAGACTCGCGGCTGGTTCTACACGTTGATGGTGCTTTCCACGGCATTGTTTGATAAACCGCCGTTCAAGAATTGCATATGCCATGGCGTGGTGATGAGCAATGAGAAGGATGAGTTCGGGCGTTTCCATAAGCTCTCCAAGCGTTTGAAGAACTATCCTGATCCCAAAGAGGTCTTTGAGCAGTACGGCGCCGACGCATTGCGCTGGTTCATGATGTCTTCCGGCG
>VGDC01000199.1 GCA_016869895.1 Alphaproteobacteria bacterium | reverse complement strand
GAATAAGCACTCGCGCCACCGACGAAGAGCGGCGAAAGTTCCTGTTTATTGGTGTTGCGACGGAAGACCAACGCTTGATTGTTCTGCGCCTGAAGCTGCTGCAAGGCCTGCGCACTGCCGGAAACCGTGGGTTTCGCGGCACTCGGCGCATATTTCACCATACCCTGCTGCTGCACGATGCGCTCATATTCAAGCATGCCGCTGTCCTTCGGGGTGGCGCGACCATTGGACAGCCAAATGGCGGTCACCGCGTTGCCCACTTCGGAACTGGTGTCATACTGCCCGAAAATCTGGGCGATGAAGGTGGTGGAGAAGGGCGAAGGCAGCTTGATTTCGCCTTTTCCGGCGTTCATCAACGCCTGGAAGGTGGAAGAGCCCGCCGCCGTCGCCGTTGCAGGCTGCTCAGTGGGTTGACGCTGCTGTCCGGAATTCTGTCTGTCCTCGGCCTTTGGGGCGTTCACCGCCTGCGGCACGACGCGCGTCGGCAGACGACCCAATGCCGCGTCGGATATCTGCCCGGTGAAGGCGGACATATCCACGGCCTGAGGCGCCGGCACAGCAGTCGGTGCGACGATTAACGGCAACATAGTTTCACCCTGGTCGAACTTTTTTTGAACCCGCCAAAATCCCCACACTCAAACCAAATAAGGGCGTTTCGACGAATTCTCTTTATCTTGAATAGTTTATATATAACACAACCCCACAGTGTCGTCAAGGGCACACATCCACCGAAAAAGCGCGTTACCAGTGCTTTACGGCTTGCACACCAGCGCATTTGCGCTATACAGTCTAGCAAACGCATCGTGATGGAGCACATATGGCGCAAGCGAACAACAAACTGGGTCTCGTCGCAACCTTGTTGGGGCTCGCCGCCATCATCTATGTGATTCAGACACCGCCGGAACCCTCCGCGAAGAAACTGCCTGAGACCTTCAAGCAGGATCAGGCATCCATGGCGGCGCAAGCCACTACCTCGTCGAGCGATGCCATCCCCCTTTCCAGCGGCCCTTCCATCGGCGGGGAATTCAAGCTGACCGATCAGGACGGCAACCCATTCACCGACAAACAGCTGCTCGGCAAATATTCGCTCATCTTCTTCGGCTTCACCAACTGCCCCGATATGTGCCCCACCGCACTGACCACGCTGACCTCCGCGCTCGGCAGCCTGAACGAAAGCACCCGCAGCAACATCGTGCCCGTGTTCATCACCGTCGATCCGAAGCGCGACACCGCGCCGGTCATCAAATCCTATCTGGCGAATTTCGATGGCAAGTTCATCGGCCTGACGGGCGACCACGATGCCATCAAGAAGGCGGCATCGAGCTATAAGGTTTACTACGAATCCGCCAATCCCGAAGACACGGATTACAATGTGAACCACTCCGGCTATATCTATTTCATGTCGCCGGACGGCAAATACATCCGCCATTTCTCCTTCGATGATGAACCCGTGGAAATCGCCAGCGAAATCAACTCGGTCATCTCCAAATCGCCGCTGGAAGAGCCTTCCACCGCACTGCCCGTGCCTAGCTCCTCCGCCGTTCCGGCGGTAGGGGAGACCGCTGCGCCGGTCGTCATCCCGCCGGCATCCTCCGCACCACAGGCAGACACCGCGAACCCATGACGCAAGCTCCTATCTCGCTCAACCGCCGCGGACTGATGTTCGTGCTCTCCTCGCCCTCCGGCGCAGGGAAGACCACCATGTCGCGCAAGCTGCTGTCGCAGCAGGACAATATCAGCATGTCCGTGTCGGTGACGACCCGCGCCATGCGCCCTGGCGAAGTGGACGGGAAGGACTATTTCTTCATCGATAAAGCCAAGTACGACACGATGGTCGAGCGCAATGAACTGCTCGAACACGCCGAAGTCTTCGGCAATCATTATGGTACCCCGAAAGCCTATGCGGAAGCCCATCTGCGCAATGGCGAGGACGTGCTCTTCGACATCGACTGGCAGGGCACGAAGCAGCTGCGCGCCACCGCGCCGAACGATCTGGTCAGCGTGTTCATCCTGCCGCCTTCCCTGCCCGAATTGGAACGCCGTCTCCGCGCCCGCGCGCAGGACAGCGAAGAAGTGGTGCAGAAGCGCATGGAGAAAGCCATCTCCGAAATCAGCCACTGGACGGAATACGATTACGTCATCGTGAACCAAGACTTGGACGCGGCGCTGGTGAAAATCACCAGCATCCTCCACGCGGAACGCCTAAAACGCGAGCGTCAGGAAGGCCTCGGCGCTTTCATCGAGGCGTTGAAGTGAACGGTCTGCCCCGCATGACCTCCTTCTTCAGAACACTCTTCCTCGGCTCTCACGCCCCTCTCGTTTTCCTCGCCTTCTTCCTGCCCATCCTGTGCATCCTCGGCGCGCGCATGGTGCCTTTCGGCGCATTCATCCCCATCGTGTTATGGGTCATCATCAAGCAGCACCGCAGCTTCCTGCCCTTCCAGCGATTCATCGCCTCGCCGTTCCTCATTCTCGGACTGGCGATGGTGGCGTGGGGCTGGGCGAGTCTTGGCTGGTCCATCGCGCCCGATGATTCCAGCAGCACCATGACCCGCGTCGGCTCGATGCTTATCTTCGGGCTGCTGGCGTTGCGCGTCGTCACCCTCACGCCACCCGACGAAGAAGGCCACCGCCGCATCTGCCGCGCGCTGACCATCGGCATGGGTGCAGCACTGTTCTTCACCCTCACGGCATTATTGTTCCATGGCGGCATGCCCGCCTTGCTCAATCACCTGCTCTCCACGGGGGATGATTTCCGCCTCATTCTACTGAAACAAGGGAATCTGCTGCTGGCCATCCTCATCTGGCCGCTGGTTATTGCGCTGTTATTGCAAGGCAAGGAGAAGCTGGCGCACGCGGCAGTGGCGGCAGCAATCGGCGTATTGGCTTTCATGCCCAGCAGCACTGCGCTGGTCGCCGTGTTGACCGGAACGGTGACCTATGGCTTCTGCCGCATTCTGCAAGGCAAAAAGGCAGTTGCGTTCATCACTGCCTGTATCATCGCGGCAATGCTCGTCATCTTCATCGCCATCCCCAAAGTGAACGTGCGGGAGCTGCGCGCCGCTGCGCCGATGACCGCCGTTTCCCTGCTCCATCGCATCCATATCTGGCAATTCTGCATCACCAAACTGGACGAGAAACCCTTGCAGGGCTGGGGAATCAAGGCATCCGACAGCATCCCCGGTGCGCATGACCGGACAGCACTCAGCCATCGATTGGTGCAGTTGCCCCTCCACCCGCATAACAACGTGTTGCAAGCGTGGTTGGAATTGGGATTGATAGGGTTAGCGCTTTGTCTCGCAATGATCGCGCTGATGATCAAACGCATCCATGAGCTGGCGCAACCCGCCGCCATCAAGGCCGCGACCTATGCGACGCTCATCGCTGCGCTGACAGGCGGCTTCGCAGGTTATGGCCTGTGGCAGAGCTGGTGGGTGAATGGGCTGATACTCATCGCGATGCTGGTCATCGCCCTCGTCGGCGGGAATCAGCGGAAATCGGCATAAGCCACGGCAAGTGCCCCGAATTGCGCGACGCTTAATTGCTCGGCGCGGGATTCAGGGTCGATGCCAGCGGCCTTGAGCCAGCCTTCCGTATCCGCCACCATGCCTTTCAGGGCAGAACGCAGCATCTTCCGGCGTTGGCCGAAGGCTTTCTCCACCACGCGCTCCATCACTTCCCAAGCGACCTCCACCAACGGCGCAGGGCGCGGCTTGAAATGCACCACCGAGGAATGCACCTTGGGCGGCGGCGTGAAGACAGAGGGCGGCAGGTCGAAACGCCAGTGCACCTCGCATTGCCACTGCGCCATGACCGCAAGGCGACCATAGGTCTTGCTGCCCGGCGCAGCGGCGATACGCTCGGCGACTTCCTTCTGGAACATCAGCGTCATGCCCGAAAGGCAGGAACGGTCTTTGGCGATTTGCTCCAGCCAGCCGATGAGTAGCGGGGTGGCGACGTTATACGGCAAGTTGGCGACGATGGCGCGGGGAGCGGGGCAAAGGGTGGTGACATCGACGGTCAGCGCATCCGCCCCGATGATGGTGAACCGCTCGCCGACGACCTCGCGCAATTCCTCCAGCGCGGCGACGCAGCGGCTGTCCTTCTCGATGGCGGTGAGGGAAACCGCTCCGGCATGCAACAACGAGCGGGTCAAGCCACCGGGGCCGGGGCCGACCTCGATGACATGGGTCTGGCGCAGGTCTCCCGCAGCGCGCGCGACCTTATCGGTGATATTGCCATCCAGCAGGAAGTTCTGGCCGAGGGATTTCTTCGGCAGCAGGTCGTGCCGCGCCATCACATCACGCAGCGACGGCAGGGATGTCAGCGGTGCTTCAGAGTCGGACATCGATCAACGCATCACGGCGGAGGTCACGCAGGCGCTTCGCCGATTCCATCTGCAACTTCTGTTGGAAAAGGCGGCTTTGAATCTGCTCCACAGGAGGCAATTCGGCGGGTTTCTCGACGCGCTCACACAGCTGCACGAGGTGGAGTCACA
>VGDC01000198.1 GCA_016869895.1 Alphaproteobacteria bacterium | reverse complement strand
AAAGTCGAAGGCGAAGAGCTGCTCATCATGAAGGAATCCGACCTGCTCGGCATCCTCGACGCGAAAAAAGCAGCATAATTCATCCTAGTTATTGAAATACGGAGTTTAATATGTCTAAAGAATTACGTTTCGGCACTGAAGCGCGCGAACAAGTGCTGCGCGGCGTCGATATCCTCGCAGATGCAGTGAAAGTCACCCTCGGTCCGAAAGGCCGCAACGTCGTCATCGAAAAATCCTTCGGCGCACCGCGCATCACGAAGGACGGTGTCAGCGTCGCAAAAGAAATCACGCTGTCCAACAAGTTCCAGAACATGGGCGCACAGATGGTGCGTGAAGTCGCTTCCAAGACCAACGACATCGCGGGTGACGGCACCACCACCGCTACCGTACTCGCTCAGGCGATCGTGCGTGAAGGCACCAAGGCTGTCGCAGCCGGCCTGAACCCGATGGATCTGAAACGCGGCATCGACCTCGCTGTTTCCGCTGTTGTCGAAGACATCAAGAAGAAATCCAAGAAAATCTCCTCCCAGAGCGAAGTCGCTCAGGTGGGCACCATCTCCGCGAACGGCGACAAGGAAATCGGCACGAAAATCGCCGAAGCCATGGAGCGCGTGGGCAAAGAAGGCGTCATCACCGTGGAAGAAGCCAAAGGCCTTGAGTTCGAAGTCGATGTCGTCGAAGGCATGATGTTCGACCGTGGTTACCTCTCCCCTTACTTCGTGACCAACGCCGACAAGATGGCTGTTGAGCTGGAAAACCCGTTCATCCTGCTCGTCGAGAAGAAAATCACCGGCCTGCAGCCGCTGGTTCCTCTGCTTGAGCAGGTCGTTCAGTCCCAGCGTCCTCTGCTCATCATCGCAGAAGACGTCGAAGGCGAAGCACTGGCTACCTTGGTTGTCAACAAACTGCGTGGCGGCCTGAAAGTTGCTGCGGTGAAAGCTCCCGGCTTCGGCGACCGCCGCAAAGCCATGCTGGAAGACATCGCCATCCTCACCGGTGGTCAGGTCATCTCCGAAGACATCGGTCTGAAGCTGGAAAGCGTCACCGCTGATCTCCTCGGCCGGGCGAAGAAAGTCACCATCACCAAAGAAGAGACCACCATCGTCGATGGCAACGGCCAGAAAGCCGACCTCGAAGCACGCTGCAAGCAAATCCGCGCGCAGATCGAAGAGACCTCTTCCGACTACGACCGCGAGAAACTGCAGGAACGCCTTGCTAAACTCGCAGGCGGCGTGGCTGTCCTGAAAGTCGGCGGCAACACCGAAGTGGAAGTGAAAGAGCGCAAAGACCGCGTTGACGATGCACTGCACGCGACTCGCGCTGCGGTGGAAGAAGGTATCGTCCCCGGCGGCGGCACGACCCTGCTCTACGCTTCCCGCGCACTCGACAACCTGAAAGTGGCGAACGATGACCAGCGCGCTGGCGTGAACATCGTGAAGCGCGCGCTTCAAGCTCCACTTCGCCAGATCGCTGAGAACGCTGGCGTCGATGGTGCTGTTGTGGCTGGCAAACTGCTGGAAAGCAAAGAGACCACATTCGGCTTCGACGCTCAGAACCTTGAGTACGTCGACATGATCAAAGCCGGTATCATCGACCCGACCAAAGTCGTGCGCACTGCCCTGCAGGACGCGGCTTCCGTCTCCAGCCTGCTCATCACCACTGAAGCGGTGATTGTCGAGAAGGTTGAGGACAAGCCCGCAGCTGGCGGCAACCCGATGGCGGGTATGGGTGGCATGGGCGGAATGGATTTCTAATCCGCTGAATACCCCTAAGGAATCAAGGTCGCTGGAGCAATCCAGCGGCCTTTTTCTTTGTTTGAATCGCCCCTGAACGATTTTTATTGAACGATGTATAATTAAATGTTAACTTTGTTCTATCGAAGTAATCATGGGAGAGAAAAAATGAAGAAACCACTTACGATGTTATCTGTTTGCGCCGCCATTGTTATCGTCGCTGCTGCTATGTTGACTCCGGCAAAGCTTCATGCTCCTCAACAGGAAGTGGCTTTCCTGACAGCATCCGACTGGCTGGCGGGTATGCGCTGAATGCTTCCGTCACAAAACTTTCACGGAAGGGCGTTTGTAATCCGCAGGTTTTATTGGTAATATGCATTTGAAAGTGGCGGATTCCCGCCATTAGGTAGCATAAAGGCCTCGGATGTCCGAACACGACAATCCATCTCAGACCGCGAATCGCCCTCCTTTGGCAGACCTGAAGGAAGCCGCGAAACCCACTGGCCCACAGAATTTCCGCAATTATTTCGGTTTTGGCTATGTCGGCAACACGGCCACGGCCATCGTCATCACCAACGGCTTCAAGAAGCTGTTCCCCAAGCTGACCGACAAATGGGCGGCGTCTTACGAGAAGAAATTCATCGCCCGCAAGGAAGCCGAACTCATCGCTCCGTTCGAAGAGACGATGAACGAAGAAGCCAAAGCCGCTATCCGCACCAAGATTCAGAAAGACGCGAAAGAATACGGCCATAAGACCGTGGAAGGCCGTTTGCTGGCCTCCGGTGGCTTCGCGATGCTGCCCTTCCAGTCCGCCGCTGAAATCAATGATTACAGCAAGAACATCAAAGGCTTGGTCGAACCATACGCTGCCGAACACGGCATGGGCGCGCTGAAAGAAGAGCTGGCGCACCAGATGGAAGCCGCCGTTGCAGGCAAAGACAACAAAACGCAGGATATTCTGGCGAATGCGCTGAATAAACCGAAGTTCAGCCCCCTTGGCCCCTCCGCGTCCAAAGGCCTGCCAAAATGGGTCACCGGGCGTGTCGTGGCTTTGGGCACTGCCTTCACCGTACAGAAATTCGTGGATGACAGTCTTGGCAAACAGAAAGACGCGCTGGACGCGACTGTCGCCCGCATCCTCACGAAAATCACCCATGGCGGCAAACCCATCGCACCAAAAGCGGCGGATGGAACGGACAACGCCTTCGATGCAGCCGAAGCGAAAGCAGCAGCCATCGAAGCACCCGAAGGTGTCGACCCGAAAATCCTCAGCACCGTGCGCATGATCACCACCGATGCATACATGACGGCTGTGGCCATCGGCGCGCAGAAGTTCATGGTCGGCGCATGGGACAATAAACTTCCCAAAGCGAAGCAGCAATTCTCCGCCATCCGCGAGAAGCTGATCGACAATCGCCAGCGCGGCATCTGATTCCCCACCTCGCAGGATACGCTTTGGCGTTGCACTCTGTGGCCGAACGGTTATGCTGCCTCGGATAATCCCTTTTCCTGAAGAGCCTTAAACATGGATTCCATCTGGAGTCAGAAAAGTTCCGTAAACCGCGATTTCTCGGTGCTTTCCGGTGTAATCGTGTTCATCGCGCTGCTGACATCCCTATGGGTGGCCTATGAGACATTCTCCGACGAAGCAGAGCGCATCTCCAGCCAGCTTTCCGAAGAAGCGGGTAGAATAGATAAAGGATTCGACAGCGAGATAGACCGTGCGCGCTATGTGCTTGAATCGGTCGGCCGCCAGATTATCCAAGAGAATACATCCGATAAGACCCGCATCGCGCAAATGCTGCGGGCTTTCGACGGCAATAACGAATATTACAGCGTTTTTCTGTGGGTTGATAGCAACCTTCAGGCGGTGACCTCCAGCCGCGAGGGTATCCTTAACGAGCCGATAGACCTTGCGGATCGCCCGTATATCCAGCAATCCAAACAGCAACCGTTCCGTATTAAAATCGGCCAGCCTTCGACCGGGCGCATCTCTGAACGCATGGTGATTCCCATGGCGATGGGGTTGACTGACCAGACGGGACGGTTCATCGGCAGTGTAACGCTGAGCATAGACATCGAGAATCTATCCAACCGCATCAAAGGCTATATCCATAATCCGCGCGTCAGCTTCTCCATCCTCAACAGTGAAGGCATCGCCCTTTCAAACGACGATGAGCTTTCCAAGGGGGAAGCCGCAGATGAAGCGTTGCTGGAACGCGTGCGGGCGAATATCGCCCTGAAGAATGAGAATGGTTTTCTGAAAAGCCCCACTCTTTTCTCCCGAAACCGCGTATTCGCCTATTACCTACAATCCAAATATCACGATTATCACATCGTCTCTGCCTTCATTAGCGACCATAACGCTGTGCGCACACTCATCCTGCCGCGCATGATCCAGCTGTTGCTAGTCGCCGCTTTCCTCGTCTCCCTTCTTTGGCTTGTGCGCTTCCGCATCATCCATCCCGTGCAGTACCTTGCCGAAGCCAGCGGCAGAATCGCCCGCGGCCAGACGGAAGTGGTGCTGCCTGCCACTGGCCCGCTGGAAATCACCCTGCTCGGCAAGAATCTGGAGCGCACCGTCCAATACATCTCCGAACATCGGAAAATCGAAGAAGAACTGGTCACGAAAGTCCTAGGCCTTAAGACTGCTAAGGAAACCGCTGAAATAAGCGATCAGGCGAAGATGCAGATTCTCCAGCTGCTCCGCCCGGAAATTCTTCCGGCGCTGGTGGAAGTGATGGAAATCGCCAATCTATTGGCCGAGGGA
>VGDC01000197.1 GCA_016869895.1 Alphaproteobacteria bacterium | reverse complement strand
ATCCGCCATGCCCAGCGGCATTCCCGGATGGCCGGAATTGGCTTGCTCGACAGCGTCCATCGCAAGCGCGCGGATGGCGTTCGCCATATCCTTCGGGCCGATGTTTGCTGCGGTGGAGGTGGCGGCGGAGACCGTCATAACGAATCCTTCGGTTGGGGTGGTGAATTCTGATTGATAACGCAACGCGAGCGCGCGCGTGAATCTACTGCCAAAGGGAATACACCAGCCGCAACGCCTCCACAACCCCTAACATCACGCCGTGCATTTTATGGGTGGTTTTTCTTTCCTTTTGCGGTTAGGAATGCTTTACTCAATTCTCATCCAGAACAACAAAAACGATTCCGAGCACATGTCTTCTGACGCCGCAAAAGCACGAAACCTCGCCCATTCCACGGACGCAAGCCCTGCGGATTTCGCGCGCGAACGCCTGCTCGCCGCTATTGCTGATCTGGAAGCCTCCATCGAGGGCAAACTGGCGGAAGCCTCGCTCCGCGTGCAGACCCTTTCCGCCGCACAGGCCGAAGCGCTCGAATCCGCCGCTTTACACCACGACCAAAGCGCCGCCGTCACCCAGTGGCAGAACGCCTGCAAACTGGTGGAAGAACAGGCCGCTTCCTTGCGCGAACAGAACTCCCAGCTGCACAGCGAAGTCCATGAACTCCGCGAAGAACTGAAAGCGGCGCGCGATGAATCCGCCGCGCTGAAAGCTGCGCATAAAGACGCGCTTGATGCCGTTTCCGCCGCCATCACCGACATCCAAGGCCTGTTGAAGGAATAACCATGGCGATTCTCGACATCATCATCAATGGCCGCACCCATCAGATCGCTTGCGACGACGGGCAGGAAACCCACCTGCGCGGCTTAGGCCGTGAAATCGACAGCCGCGTGCAGGAGCTGAACGCCAGCATGGGCGGCAAAGTCGCAGATGGCACGCTACTCGCCCTCACCAGCCTGATGATCCTCGACGAATTGGCTGAGCTGAAAGAGCAGAACCGCGCCCTGAAGCTGCAAATGGGCAGCCATTCGCAGGCCTTCGAAAGTGCGAAACAGCACGAGGTGGATTCCGCCGTCGCAGCCGTCTTCGACGACGTGGCCGAGCGCATCTCCCAGCTCACCCGCAGCGTTTCCGACAAACAGATTGCAAACGCCTGACAACCCGCCTATAATCTTTCGTTCGGAGAGTGTTTGACTGCTGGGTTCGTCAGGATCTTTGTTCCTGGGGCCAATAATTCTTTGCACGGGAGCTGTCCCTGGCACTAAGTGATCGTTCTTTATTGTTTCGATGCTTTAAGCTATACGGTGCCCACCTGTACACACAGGCCGCAAGCGACTAGTAATCCAACGGCTTTTGGTGGTCCCTCTCCACCTTATTTTATAGCGAAGTGCCGTCCCCTTAAGTGCCGTGCCGACACCGATAGATAAGCTTTTCCATGGCTTAGAAGAAATCGTATTTTTTCGCAGCCGCTTCACAAAAGTTTCACATTCCTGGTGTATGGTGTCACTTGCGCAATAAAGGCGCGGGACGACGCGGCGTTATGAAAAATTACCTTGAACCAATACGTTGACAAGAAATTAAAGGATTGTGGACATGGCTGACAATAACTCTGGCTTCTTCGGCAAAACCCAGAACCTGCGTGACCTGAGCGGCTATAAAGCCCCCCAGCGCCCTGTCAGCGCGCCAGTGCAGGTCGAAGCCGCTCCCGTTCAGGATACCAGCGTGCTCGACGCCATCGCCGCAGCGCATCAGGCTCACCACGCCCCCACCACCTTCCAGGATGCGCCTGCGGCGGTAGAGCCCCAAGGTCCCGTTGCAGTGACCACCCAGAATTTCGATGCCGCTCCTGCGCCTCAGGCCGCAGCACCCGCTGAATTCGTGCCACCATCCATCACCACCCCAGCGGCGCCCGCTCCCGCTCCGGAAGCTTTCTTCCAGACCCCTGCGGAACCTGAGCCTGCCCCCGCTGCGCCTGCACCTTCCTTCTCTGCTCCCGCTGCACCTGCCAGCGAAGGCCCGCGCAGCTTCAGCGAAATGTTCGGCAACCGTGCTGCTCCCGCCGCTCCTGTCACTCTGCCTCCCGTAGCCGAAGTTGAGCAGGTTCTCGCAGCTGACCCCGCACCCGCTTTCGCTGACGTGCCCCAGATTCAGGATGGTCCCAGCTTCACCCCGCCCAGCATCAGCGATGCGCCAAGCTTCGCCGCTCCTGCTGAACCACAGGCATTCACCCCTGCTTCCTTCGCACCCGTCGCTGCCGCCGCTGCACCCGTCGCAGAAGTTCCCACTTTCGAACCCGCTCCCGAAGTGAAACAGGAAGCCACTCCCGCAGCGGTGTTCAATGCACTTCCCGATGAAGTGAAAGGTCACTTCGGTGGCACGGATTACGCGAACCTCGCCCCCGAGAAACAGGCGGAATTCGGCGAATACCTCGCAGCCAGCAAAGAAGCGGCCACCGCTGCTCAGGCTGAACTCGCCGCACACCAGCAGACCCTGCAGACACGCGCCGATGCTATCGGCAATACGCTCGCTGCATTGAACGAGCTGAAAGGTCAGGACGGTGTATCCGGCTCCGACCGCGTGGAAGCCGCCGCACTGCGCGTGATCCTTGAGCATTCCTCCGCAGAGCACACCGAGCAGAACTCCGCCCTTCAGGTCGGTGGATTCGACCTGCTCCGCAAACTGGCAGATACCCTGCCCGATAACGACACCAAGGCGAAAATCGTTGCAGGTGCGGAACAGCTGATCGAAAGCGGTCTCGTCAATCCACTCCCCACGACCGCGCAGAACGCCATCTTCGGCCATGCCGAGGCGGAAGCTTCCCTGCGTAGCGCCGCCGCGCAGGAAACCCGCGCAGAGCTGAAAGTCGCGGAAGCGCAGCAGCAACAGCAGCAGACGCAGGCACACCACGCACGCGCGGAAGAAACCCGCAGCTGGACGGCTGATTTAGATGCCAAACGCGCCGCTGGCCAGCCCGCGGTCGGTCAGGGTCAATACCTGTAAGCATCGCCTATTCATGAACAACGCCGCCGAGGAGAACCTTGGCGGCGTTTTCTTTTGTCTGCTGTTTTGTCTGGAAAATTTAGACACATCGGCGTAAACCTGAATCATGAGCAACGTCCGTCACATATCCGCTGGCACCGACAAAGCCGCCCTCAGGCAGAAATGCAAGGCGCGGCGCGCAGCCATTCCGCCCATGACACGGCTGGAGCACGCGGCGAAAGTGGCCTTGCTGATGGCTAATACACTCGATTTCACGGATAAGACCGTGGCAGGCTATTCCCCCATCGGCGAAGAGCTGGACATCGCCCCCCTGCTCGATGCCCTGCATGAGGATGGCGTCCCCTGCTGCCTGCCCGTCACCTCTCCGCCGAACAAACAGCTCACCTTCCGCCGCTGGCAGGGCGAGCGCGAGATGACCCGCAGCCATTACGGCATCGCCGTGCCGCCGATGACGAGCGCGACCGTCGTGCCCGACATCGTCATCGTGCCCATGGTCGGCTTCACGGAAAGCCTGCATCGCATCGGTTACGGCGCGGGATATTATGACGCCACACTCCGCGCCCTCCGCCGCAAGAAAAACCCGCCGCTGGCTGTGGGAGTGGCATTCAGTGCCCAGCAAGTCACGGCAAAAGACGGGCGTTTCGTGCCCGATGCGCATGATGAACCCCTCGACCTCATCATCACCGAAAACGGTATCTTAAGGAAACCCGACTGATGCGAATCCTCTTTTGCGGCGATGTCGTCGGTCGCAGTGGCCGCGAGGCCGTGCTTAAACACCTGCCTTTGCTGCGCGAAGAATTGAAGCTGGATGCCGTTATCGTCAATGTCGATAACGCAGCGGGCGGTTTCGGCTGCACAGCGGAGCTCTGCAAGGAATTCCTTGCGGCGGGGGCGGATGTATTGACTGGCGGCGACCACATTTGGGATCAGCGCGACATCCCCACCTACATCGGCACGGAACCGCGCCTCCTCCGCCCGCACAATTTCCCCGCTACGGTGCCCGGTTCGGGCGCGTATGTCTTCACCACCAAACGCCAGAAGAAAATCCTCGTGGCGCACGTGTTGGGGCAAGTCTTCCACAAAGAGCACCTTGATTGCCCCTTCGCCACGATGGACACAATGCTGAAACGCTATACCCTTGGCGGCACGGTGGATGCCATTTTCGTGGACATCCACGCCGAAGCGACCAGCGAGAAGATGGCCATGGGCAGGTATCTCGATGGGCGGGTGAGCGGCGTTGTCGGCTCGCACACGCATGTCCCCTCCGCCGATACACGTATTCTTGGTAAAGGCACGGCTTACCAGACCGATGGCGGCATGTGCGGCGATTATAATTCCATCATCGGCTTCAAGGAAGAAGCGCCCCTCTCGGCCTTCTTGCACAAATACCGCAAGATACGCATGGAGCCTGCCGAGGGCGAAGGCACGCTGAGCGGTGTTTACATCGAAACCGACGACAAAACAGGCCTTGCCATCAAGGTTGAAAGCATCCGTAGGGGTGGGTTGTTAGGAAGCAGTTGAAAA
>VGDC01000196.1 GCA_016869895.1 Alphaproteobacteria bacterium | reverse complement strand
GATAAAGCCGGCGCATGCTAGCACAGGTGCAAATTTTCGGGAGGCGGAATGCTTTGTCGACGCGTCTGAATTCAGCCGTAATGAAGCCATAATCAAAATTGACATTATGCGCCGCGAAAACCGCACCTTCCAGGAATTCTGCGAAACTATCCGCGATTTCGGAAAAGCGCGGTGCGTTGCGTACCATCGCGTTTGTGATTCCCGTCAGCTGCGTGATATAGGCGGGAATAGCCCTATCCGGGTTGATGAGGGACTGCCACTCGTCGATGATTTCCCCTCCCCGCAGCTTGACCGCGCCGATCTCTGTCACCCGGTCTGTCCCGGCGCGACCACCCGTCGTTTCCACATCGACTACGACATAGATCTGGTCGGGGTCGACACGGTAGTCAACCCGGCATATATCCGCGCTGAACCCTGCCTGGCGCAGTTGCATCAGCCGCACCAATTGATTACGTCGCAATTGGTCGCCCTCGGCTTTTATTTCCACAAAACGGAGGCCTTCCGCGCCGATAAGCATCAAATCGGGAAAGCCATCCCGCATGCTCGGGAAGTCCTGCGCCATCTTCTCCAGTATGGATGCTACGGCGTTCTGTGGCGCGGCATCCAAAAACTGTTTCAGCATCTGACCCATATCCTCATGCCAGTAGACCAGCGGATTTTCTGTCCCCCAGTTTGCCGCAAGGGTCTTGGCAACCCGCTGCCATCCTCGGCCTTCGCGGAATGCCTGCAGCGCCTGATCCACTTGTACAGCGAATTTCTTGTGGAATGTCCGATCGCGCAAAGATTGGGGCAGCCTGTCGAACCCGCTATGCAGCGAGTCAGGATGCTCAAACAGCACCTCCCATAAAGCAAGACCGAATAATGTCAGCCACAATCCATTCTCGGTGTGGTAGCCCGCCCATCCCTGCCGTTTGAACAGGTGCAACGCCGCATCTTCGGCGGCACCGCGGAAGGCTTCGTCCACCGTGATGCTTTCACTCTGGCGTAGCATTTCCGTGAAAACGCCGACCTTTTTCCTGCCGAATTTCCGCTCGTAAAAATCGCTGGCGAACAGCAGTTCTTCGTCGTTTTCGGGATTAGCGATCATCGCCTCCAGCAATGCCTTCACCTGCTCCGTCTGGCCCTGCGCCTGCAGCAGCCGAATCAGCCGTTCTCGCGAAGAATAGCCAACCGCGAGCGCATAGGCGGCGATGGCGGAATCCGGCTCTTTGCGTTTCTCGTAATATTGCCCGATGTGGTATAGCAGTTTCTCGCGCAAGACATGGGTGAATTCAGTCTCTGCGGGTGGGAAATTATCCCGCTTTGCGAACAATGCCGGAATATCGGCATTGTCCAATGCCTGCGAATAGAAGAATCCTGCCCGTGCCTCCGCCCCGTTCTCAAAACGCGCGGCGAAGCTTTGCCTGTCCTTCACCTTCAGGATCCCAAGGTCCCGTAGCGCAAACCCTGTAAGATTCTCTTGGGTACGCCCGAAATAAAGGTAAAGCAGGAATTGCACATGGCGGCGATGGCATGGAGTAACCCAATGCAGCGCGTTTTGCGCTTCCACCGCCTCTGCAAAAGCAAGCGTATCCAGCAAATGCTGTGCAATTCGCGGTTTTGACCATCCTTTCTTTGCTGCTGGCGCCATTGTCAGCAAATCAGCTTTGCCTAAGCCCGACAACATCGGCGCGTAATCGCCCTCATTCAGAAACCGGGCAAAGCCTGCATCGATCAATCGTTGCAGGGATTTCGGGACGTCTTCGATTTCCGAATAGCGAAACAGTTCGGGATTGAACATATGGGTTTTACGGTTGACCATGCGGATGAACAGGCAGCGTGCCCCCTTATCCAGCGCTTCCAATGATGCGATGAACTGCCGCTCTTCCGCATTCAGAATCGAGCCATACACTTCCTGGACGAAGGTAAGCATCTCCATGAAGTGGTCATGGTAGTAATAAACGGGCAACAATAATCGGGACGGGTTCATAGGCAGAAAATACTACTAAAATTCTTGGTTTGGCGCAATCACGGGCCATGCAAGCACTGAGTAAAGCTATCTAAAATCCCGTGTTTTCACCTTAATCGTGTCGAGATGCAAATCCGGGATATAAATGTCTCGCACTTTGGTGAGCGGTTCACTGGGTTGAATGGAGAATCCGCCAGAATCATCCATTTTTTCATTGGCATGCATGACAGGAACGGGGAATTGGGCGTTGCCGATGGAAGCCAGCTCCGCCGATAGGTCATACATTTCGTGCACCACAAAATGGACGACATCGCCCTCTCGCTGCACTTTGCCATGTACGGCAATCATCCCCGCCGCGAGGATGATGCGGCGGTATTTCTCGTACATACTGGGCCAGACGACGAGATTGCAGCAGCCCGTTTCGTCTTCGATGGTGATGAACATGATTCCCTTGGCCGAGCCGGGACGCTGACGAATCAGCACAAGACCTGCCACATTGGCATAATTACCATTCTTAGCATTGGCTTGAATGATGCCGCACGGCACTACATTACGGCGGCTCAGCTCATCACGCAGGAACGTCACAGGGTGCGACCGAAGGGTTAGCCCAGCATGGACGTAATCCTCTACCACCTCACGGCTATCCGTCATGGCTTTTAAAGCAACTTTTGGCTCAAGGATTTCGGGTAACATTTCGCCTTCGCGATCATCAGCAGCCGTAAACAATGGCAGTGCTTCATCCCGCAAACCCTTAATCGTCCAAAGCGCATCGCGGCGATGTTGCTTGAGCGAAGGCAGGAAGGCATCAGCTTCAGCCAGATGCTGAAGCTGCGCGACGGGTATCTTCGCTCTTCGCCAGATTTCTTCGATGCTGTTATAAGGCACATCCATCCGTGCGGCGATGAGCAGAGCAGCAGCATTGTTGGATAGACCTTTTGCCATCCGCAGGCCTAGCCGAACAGCGAAGAAATCGCCATGGGTGGTTTCGAGCGTACAATCCCAATGCGAGTTATTCACGCAAATGGGACGTATTTCGATGCCATGCTCCTGCGCGTCTCGCACGATCTGGGCCGGTGCGTAAAAGCCCATAGGCTGGGCGTTAAGCAGGGCCGCGCAGAATACATCGGGGTGATGACATTTGAGCCATGAGGAGGCGTAGGCTAAAATGGCAAAGCTGGCAGCATGGCTTTCGGGGAAGCCATAGCTACCGAAACCTTCAAGCTGTTTAAAGATGCGCTCGGCAAAATCATGCGTATAGCCGCGCTCCATCATGCCATTAACCAGTTTTTCATGGAATGAGCTGACGTTGCCCGTGAATTTGAACGTCGCCATAGCACGACGCAGTTGGTCGGCCTCGCCGGGAGTGAATCCCGCGCATTCAATAGCGATTTTCATGGCTTGTTCTTGGAAAAGCGGTACACCCAGCGTTTTGCCAAGCACCTCTCGCAGTTCTTCCTTGGGATATTCGACCTTTTCTTTGCCTTCACGTCGACGCAGGTAAGGATGCACCATGTCCCCTTGAATCGGCCCGGGACGCACGATGGCCACCTGAATTACCAGGTCATAGAAGGTGACAGGCTTCATGCGTGGCAGCATGGCCATTTGTGCCCGCGACTCGATTTGGAAAACGCCGAGCGTGTCCGCCTTGCGAATCATCTTATAGGTTGCGGGATCTTCCGCAGGAATGGATGCAAGGTCATAGGTCAGGCCCTTCACCTCCTGCAACATATCCAGCCCACGTTTCATGCAGCTCAGCATACCGAGACCCAGCACATCCACCTTCATGAATTTGAGCACGTCGATGTCATCCTTGTCCCATTCGATGACTTGGCGGTCTTCCATCGTGGCTGGCTCAATTGGCACAAGATCATCCAAGCGGTCATGTGTTAGGACGAACCCGCCGGGATGCTGGGAGAGATGGCGCGGCTTGCCTATCAATTGCCGGGCCAGTTCCAGCGCAAGGCGTAGGCGGCGGTCTTGCAGGTTTAGGTTCAATTCCTCGGCATGTTTCGGCTCGACTCCTTCCGTGCTCCATCCCCAAACTTGCGACGTCAGGCTTTTCAGCACATCTTCCGGCAGTCCTAAGGCTTTACCGACATCACGCAACGCACCTTTCGCGCGGTAGCGAATCACCGTAGAGCACAAGGCCGCACGGGTGCGGCCATAGGTTTCATATATCCATTGGATGACAATTTCGCGCTTCTCATGCTCGAAATCGACGTCGATATCCGGTGGCTCCGGGCGTTCTTTGCTGACGAAGCGCTCAAACAACAGGCTATTGCGATCCGGGTCTATACTTGTGATGCCGAGCACATAACACACGGCGGAATTGGCCGCCGAACCCCGCCCTTGGCAAAGGATGTCCTGCGAGCGGGCATAACGGACAATGTTATTCACGGTGAGGAAATAGGGTGCGTACTGCAAATCTGCAATCAGCCGCAGTTCGTGATTTAGTGTCCTGCCCCCCTATAATTGATCCAAGGAATAAGTTAGTATTTGGGTTGATGTAAAGGGAGTTTTCATGGCACGGAAGCAGTTTGACGCGGGTCAGATTATCAATCATTTACGGTCGATTGAGGTG
>VGDC01000195.1 GCA_016869895.1 Alphaproteobacteria bacterium | reverse complement strand
CAGGTGGCGCATGTGGAGACGGAGTGGCCCATCGACGGACGCAAACGCTTCAAAGGTGACATTATGAGCGTGGAAGACGGCAAGCTGACGCTGCGTCTGGACGCGAAACACAATGTGACCATCGACATCGATGGCATACAGAATGCGAAGCTGGCGTTGACGGAAGAACTCGTCCGTCAATACCTCAGCAAGCGGAAACAATCGGAATCAGAAGTTTAACTCATTAACTATTCTATTTAATTATAAGGATTTATCATGGCAACGAGCTTGGCATATGGTGGTGCGGAACTGCTGCAGATCGCAGATTCTGTCGCGCGTGAAAAAGGCATTCAGCGGGAGTCCGTTCTGGACGCGATGGCGCAGGCCATCCAGATCGCGGGTCGCCGTAAATACGGTCACGACCATAACATCCTCGCTGAGATTGACAATAAATCCGGTGAAATCAAGCTGTTCCGCGTGCGCGATGTCGTCGAGACCGTGGAAGAGGACGTGCTGCAGATTTCCCTGAAAGACGCGAAGAAAATCAACGCGGAACTGGAAGTCGGCTCGGTCATCAAAGACCCGCTGCCCCCCATCGATTTCGGCCGCATCGCTGCGCAGACCGCGAAGCAGGTCATCGTGCAGAAAGTGCGTGATGCAGAGCGCGACAAGCAGTTCGAAGAATTCAAAGGCCGCGTCGGCGAAGTCATCAACGGCCTCGTCAAGCGCGTGGAGTTCGGCAACGTCACCGTAGACCTCGGTCGTGGTGAAGCCGTGCTGCGCCGTGAAGAATCCATCCCCCGCGAAACGTTCCGTCAGGGCGACCGCATCCGCGCGTATATCTATGACGTACGCCGCGAGCGCACCGGCCCACAGATTTTCCTGTCCCGCGCGCATCCGCAGTTCATGGCGAAACTCTTTGCGCAGGAAGTGCCGGAAATCTATGATGGCGTCATCCAGATCCGCGCCGTTGCCCGTGACCCCGGTTCCCGTGCGAAAATCGCCGTCACCTCGCGCGATTCCAACATCGATCCGGTCGGTTCCTGCGTCGGTGTTCGCGGTTCGCGCGTTCAGGCCGTCGTGAACGAGCTGCAGGGCGAGAAAATCGACATCATTCCTTGGACCAACGACACCGCCAGCTTCATCGTTTCCGCGTTGCAGCCCGCTGAAGTCGCCAAAGTCGTCATCGACGAAGACCGTCACCGCATCGAAGTGGTCGTGCCAGAAGAGCAGCTTTCGCTCGCCATCGGTCGCCGTGGCCAGAACGTGCGCCTCGCTTCTCAGCTTTCCGGCTGGGAAATCGACATCATGACCGAGTCCGAAGAATCGACCCGCCGCACCGAAGAGTTCAACACGCTCACCGCACTCTTCATCGAGGCGTTGAATGTGGAGGACGTCATCGCGCAGTTGCTCGTGACCGAAGGCTTCTCTTCTGTGGAAGACATCGCTTACACGTCGATTCCGGAACTGGCGCGCATCGAAGGGTTCGATGAGGACGTCGCGACCGAGCTGAATGGCCGTGCGAACACCTACCTCGAAGAGCAGCTCGTGAAACTTCAGGAGAAGCTTGAGAACCTCGGCGTTGAGCAGGATCTGGTGGACGTTCCCGGTTTGACCATGGAATTGCTGGTCGCCCTCGCGGAGAACGGCATCAAGACCCGTGACGACCTCGCGGAACTGGCGAGTGACGAATTGCTCGACCTGAAACCCGCTGGCACCGAACTGAGCCGTGACGAAGCCAATGAGATCATCATGGCCGCCCGCGCGCATTGGTTCGACGGTGAGGAGCAGGCGTAATCGCGTCTGAGAAGCATATGAAGGAAGGGAAGGTGCAGCGCTGTGCCCTGACGGGTGAAGAGCTGGCACCTTCCGACCTTCTGCGCTTCGTGTTATCACCTGAAGCTAAGGTCGTGTTCGACCGCCGTCAGGATCTGCCCGGAAAGGCAGTATGGATTGCGCCGCGGCGCAGCCTGGTCGAAGAAGCCATATCTTCTAGCGCATTCGATGCGTTAGGGGAGAGGGCGCAAACGGAAGGCTTATCGGATGCCGTCGCCCGGCAACTCAGGGTACAAGCACTTTCGCAGTTGAACCTCATCCGGCGCAGTGGCGCGCTGGTCGGCGGGTTCGAGAAGGTGAAGGATGCGATAACGTCCAAAGCCGTCGTGTTGTTGCAGGCATCGGATGCCGCACCGGATGGCAAGGCGAAACTGGCGAAGCTCGCTTCGCATCATTATCTGTCCGTGGTCGATTGCTTCACCCGTGAAGAGCTGTCGGCGGTGACAGGGCAGGAGAATCAGGCGCATATCGCGTTGTTGCGCGGCGGCCTGACAGACAAATTCAATGCCGAGGTCAGACGCTATCTGGCTTTCGAGCAGGGTTGAAAGAGAAGAACAGGAATTCGGCGGCTCCCAGAAAAAGGAAGCCAAAGGTTGAAATGCGATGGCAAACGTGTAGAATCCCGCCAAATCGCGCGTAAGTGAAAGTAGTAAGGTTAGAAATGTCCCAATCGACAAAAGACAAGAATGATAACGCATCCGAAGCCGCGAAGCCGGGCAAGCTGCAGTTGAGCAAAACGCTCGATACCAGCCGCATCAAGACGCTGGGCGCAGGCCGTGCGAACACTGTCACCGTTGAAGTGCGCCGTGGCCGCACCGGAAGCGCGCCGATGGTGGAAGTCAAGCGTCGTACGGGTGCTCCCGAAACCCACGCGACTGCGCCCATGGGCGGCACGCTCGGTGGTCTTTCCCGCGATGAGCAGGAAGCACGCCTGAAAGCCCTCAGCGCCGCTGGCGAAGAAAGCAAACGCCGCGAGCTGGAAGAACAGATGCGCCGTGAAGAGGATGCTCGCCGTCAGGAAGAGCAGCAAATCCGCCGCGCAGCGGAAGAGAAAGCCCAGAGCGAAGCGGAAGCCGCCGCTGCCGCAGAAGCGGCCAAGGTTGCCGCAGCCAAGCCCGCTGCGGAAGAAACCGCTGCCGCTGCACCCGCGCCGAAATTCGAGATGCGCTCGAACAAGATCATCCGCGCGCCGCGCCCTGAACCCAAAGCGAAAGCGGCAGAAGCCGCTCCCCCGCCGCCTCCGCCCGCACCCGGCGAAGTCGCCAAGACCACCAAGGTCGTGCATGGCAAACCCGCGGTCACCAAGTTCGCGGAGAACGAGGAATCCGAAGCGGCCAAGAAAGACAAGATTCGCCTGAAGCGCGAAGAGCCTCGCCGTGGCGGTCGCCTCACCATCACGCAGGCCTTGAACACCAACGGTGAAGACCGTATGCGCAGCCTTGCGTCCGTCAAGCGTCAGCGAGAAAAAGCGCGCCGTCTTGAGATGGGCGGTGGCGAGCAGGAGAAGGTATACCGTGAGGTCGTCATCCCTGAGGCCATCAGCGTGCAGGATTTGGCTAACCGTATGTCCGAACGCGTGGTGGATGTGGTCAAGAAGCTCATGAAGATGGGCATCATGGCGACTGCCGCACAGGTCGTCGATCCTGACACCGCGGAACTCATCGTGACCGAATTCGGCCACACTGTGAAACGCGTGACGGATGCGGACGTCGAGAACGTGCTGCTTGATACCGTCGAGGACGATGCTGCTTCCTTGCTGCCGCGCGCACCTGTCGTCACCATCATGGGTCACGTCGACCATGGTAAGACTTCGCTGCTCGATGCACTCCGCAAGACGGACGTCGTCGCTGGCGAAGCGGGCGGCATCACCCAGCATATCGGTGCTTATCAGGTCGCCCTTAAAAGCGGCCAGAAGATCACCTTCCTTGATACGCCCGGCCACGAAGCCTTCACCGCGATGCGTATGCGCGGTGCGAAGGTCACGGATATCGTCGTGCTCGTCGTTGCGGCGGATGACGGTGTGCGCGAACAGACCATCGAGGCTATCAACCACGCGCGTGCCGCTGGCGTGCCGATGATCATCGCCATCAACAAAATCGATAAACAGGGTGCGGATTCCAGCCGCGTGAAGACCGAATTGCTGCAGTATGAAATCGTCGTCGAGGATATGGGCGGTGATGTCATGGCGATCGAAGTCTCCGCGAAGCAGGGACTTGGCCTTGATAAGCTCGAAGAAGCCATCCTGCTCCAGTCGGAGATCATGGAACTGCGTGCTAACCCGAACCGCGCCGCGAATGGTGCGGTCGTGGAGGCGAAAGTCGATAAGGGTCGTGGTGTCGTCACCACGCTGCTTATCCAGCGCGGTACGCTGAAAATCGGTGACATCATCGTCGCCGGTGCTGCAACCGGTCGCGTTCGCGCCATCATCGACGATAAAGGCACGAGCCTTGAAGAAGCTGCGCCATCGCTTCCTGTCGAGGTTCTGGGTCTTAATCAGGCACCGGAAGCGGGTGATGAATTCGCCGTGGTCGAAAGCGAGCGTATCGCCCGTGACATCACCGAATACCGTCAGAAGAAGAGCCGCGACCAGAAGACCGCCGCCGCCGCGCCCACGTTGGAACAGTTGTTCACCAACGCGAGCAGCAAGAAGGCGAAGGAACTCACCGTCATCGTCAAAGGCGATGTGCAGGGTTCTGTGGAAGCCATCATCGGCAGC
>VGDC01000194.1 GCA_016869895.1 Alphaproteobacteria bacterium | reverse complement strand
ATATACCTCATCGCCGCAGGACTCCTCGAAATCTGCTGGGCCATCGGCCTGAAATATACTGAGGGGTTCACGCGCCTTTGGCCGAGCGTTTTCACGCTGACCACGCTGGCGGCCAGCATGTATCTTCTGGCGAAAGCCGCACAAACCCTGCCCATCGGCACGGCCTATGCCATCTGGGTGGGCATCGGCGCGCTGGGCGCAGCCATCCTCGGCATCGTGCTGTTTCATGAATCCGCATCGCCGCTGCGCCTCCTCTTCCTTGGGATGCTGCTGGTGTCCATCATCGGGTTGAAATTCAGCTCCTCAGCAAGCTGAATTGGTTTGATGCTTCCTTGATGGAAAAAACGCATCCGCCGTCTTCGTTGTTTATGCGTGCCATGCGATACTGAATTTATCGACAGGTTCAAACCTCGTCGAAAAAGAGCCGGAGAATATGTGACTTCATTGTCATTATTTCTCCGGCTTTTTTGTTGCACATCAACAGCATAACTTTTTTATCCGGCTTCCTTTAGCATGGTGAATGAAGCAACCCACCAAAAGGAAATCACACCATGACCGATACCCTCAACACCCCCGAAGCCCGCAAGAAAGTCTGGGAACTCATCAAGGACATCCGCATCGCCCAGCTGGTGACGCATGTGAACAGCGAAACGCTGGCCGCGCGCCCGATGTACGCCATGAACAAGGATTTCGATGGCAACCTGTGGTTCTTCACCGATGCCAGCTCGCCGAAGGTGGACGAAGTGAAGGCGCATTCCCATGTGCTGCTGAGCTACAGCGATCCTTCCAAAAACAATTATGTGTCCATTCAGGGGCATGCCACCATCTCCGACGACCGCGAGAAAATCGCCGAATTGTGGTCGGAAGGCGCGCGCGCATGGTTCCCCAAAGGCGAGAAAGACGAAAACCTGCGCCTGCTGCGCGTGGTCGTCAACCGTGCGGAATACTGGGATAGCCCGTCCAGCACCCTTGTCATGGCTTATGGATACGCCTATGCTCGCCTGACCGGTGAAACCCCGAAAGTCGGCGAGAACAAGAAAGTAGCCTTCCGTTGAGAAAAAAGAGCGAAAAGGATAAGGACGCGCCGTGGAATAAACCCGCCCCCAAAAAGCAGAACGGGGGCGGGAAATCCAAGCTGACGGAAGCGCAAATCGCCGAAGCGCGGGAACGCGCCGAAAAAGCGGGGCGGCGGTATCCTAACCTTATCGACAATATGTATGTCGCGAAGAAAGCTAAAGAAGAGCGCGCGAAGGTCGACGACGACTATTTCGATTAAAGCAGCCCCAGCGAAATAAGCTCACGGCGGATGTCATCGGGGATGTCGTCACCCTCTCCCGCTTTGATGTCCGGCGGAGCATCCTTCGGCTGAAGATACCGCCAGCCTTGGAACGGGCGATGCGGGCGCGGCTGTACCCGAATCATCTCCGGCGCATAGACCAAGCCGCAATGTGGCACGCCGCCTATATCCAATGGGCGCAGTTCCAACAGTTTCTGTCGACCGCAGACCCAGCCTTTGATGACCCAATAAATCGAGCCGCCATCCAGCAACTCCGCCGCTTTTTTCGGTGTGTTGCGGGTGACGTGCATCCATTCACGAGAACGCCGCTGCCACTGTTCCAAATCATCGACCGATTCCGAGCCGACGGAAAGTTTGATGAGGTGGATGGTCATTTGCGGAATGCTTTCATGATGGCGAGTGTCTCTTCGCTCAAGTGATGCTCGATGCCTTCCGCATCGAACTCGGCAGTCTCAGAATTTACGCCTAATTCAATCAAAAAATCGAGCACGATTTGGTGTCTTTTTTTGCATTTTTCAGCGAGTTTTTGGCCTTTTTCTGTCAGGAAAATAGACCGATACGGCTGGCTGTCGATGAAGCCTTCTTCCTTGAGACGTGCAACGACTTTATTAGCTGTAGGATGGGAAACACCCAGCCGCGCGGCGAGGTCGCTCAGGCGCGCTTCCTGCTGAGCATCGATGAGGTCGGCGATCAGCTCCACATAATCCTCAGTGGTTTCCATCTGGTGCGCGGTGCGGACACGGGCGAACCAGCTGGCCTGCACATCAGCGGCGACGAGTTTCACATCAGGCTTTTTGGTCATGTTTTTCCCTTCCTGCGAAAAGCGCGAGTAGGAAGATCGCCGCTTGGATAACCACGATGAGAGGCGCGGTGGCGACATCGAAATGATAGCTGAGCAACGTGCCGCTGATGCAGGAGAAGAGCGAGGCACAAAAAGCGACCAACAGCATGCCATCGAAGGTGCGGGAGAGCAGAAAGCCGATAGCCCCCGGCGCTATGAGCATGGCGATGACGAGGATGATGCCCACGGATTGCAAGGCGGAGACGATGGTGAGCGCGAGGAGAATCAACAGCCCGAAATGCAGCAGTTTGACGGGCAGGCCGATGACCCGCGCATGGGCAGGGTCGAAGCA
Organism: Alphaproteobacteria bacterium; assembly: GCA_016869895.1. Taxonomy (GTDB): domain Bacteria; phylum Pseudomonadota; class Alphaproteobacteria; order Rickettsiales; family VGDC01; genus VGDC01. The sequence goes on along the minus strand of VGDC01000194.1, from coordinate 2,125 downwards.
GAAGAGCATGAGGTCACGCCGTTTGATGAACATGATGAAAGCGCAGAGAAATGCGATGCTGCCGGAGGTGAGCAAATCTTCCATGGACACGCCCAGCACATTGCCGAACAGCACATGCATGAGGTGCACATCCGTTTCGATGCGGGAGAGCAGCACCAAACCCACCGCGAACATGCCGGAGAAGATGATGCCCATGGCGGCGTCTTCCTTGATGCGGCTGTTCTCCTTCACATAGCCAGTCAGGAAGGCGCAGGAGATGCCCGCCACGAAGGCGCCGACCATCAGCGGAATGCCCGCTACGAAGGCCAGCGCGAGACCCGGGAGGATGGCGTGGGAAACGGCATCGCCCATGAGCGACCAGCCCTTGAGGATGAGGAAGCAAGAGAAGATGGAGCAGACCATGGCGATGAGCAGCGACATGAGCAAGGCACGCTGCATGAAGGCTTGCGCCAACGGCTCGGTGAAGAAGGCAATAAAGCTATCCATGTGCGCCCCCCGCTGCGGCAAGGCGCAATGCGCGGCGTTTGGCATAGATACCGTGTTTCGGCGCGAAAAGCAGCGCGACCACGAACAATGCCGCTTGGAGGGAGACAATCAATCCGCCGGGGTTGGTGTCGAAAAAGAAGCTGGCATAGACGCCGAGCGCGCTGGTGACTGCGCCGAAAAGCACGGCAAGGCAGATGAGCCGCCCGAAACGGTCAGTCAACAGATAGGCCGTGGCACCGGGTGTGACGACCAATGCGATGACCAAGCACGCGCCCACCGCCTGCAATGCCGCGACGGTGGTGGCACTGAGCAGTGTGAAGAACACCACCTGAAGACCGCGCACGGGCAAGCCGATGCTGCGGGCGTGGGATTCATCGAAAAAGACGGCGAGGAAGTCTTTCCATTTCAATACCAACACGAGAAGGCTTGCCAGCGAGATGATGACCACCTGCAATGCATCACCCGCAGAAATCGTGAGGATATTGCCCAAAATGATGCCTTGGATGTTCACGGCGGTGGGGTTGATGGACACGAGCAGCAAACCTACCGCGAAGAAGGACGTGAAGATGAGGCCGATGACGGCATCCTCCCGCAGTTTGGTTTTCTGCTTCACCAACAACATGCTCGCCGCCGCGAGCAGACCGGAGAAGAACGCCCCCACCGCATAAGGCAAGCCCAGCAGATAGGCCATAGCGACACCGGGGACGATGGAATGCCCCAGCGCATCGCCGATGAGCGACCAGCCCTTCAGCATCAGGAAACACGAAAGGAACGCGCAGACCCCGCCGACCAGCGCGCATATCCACACGGCTCTGGCCATATATGCATAGGTGAAGGGTTCAAAAAGCGCATCAATCATGGGGTTTTTTCACCTTCACGATTTTCTTCTGCCCAGACTCCCCATAGAACACCAGCGGGCGCTCATCGTCGGTGAGCACCGTGACCCCACGGGTGTCTTCATCATCATGTAAATCCGCGCCCGTCAGGCGGTGATGGCGCAGCATGCCGCCGAAGGTCTGGCTGAGGTTATCCTGCGTGAAGGTCGTCTCCAACGGCCCGTAAGCTAGCAGCGTGCGGTTGATGAGCATCACCTCATCGCAGAAGCTGGGCACAGAGCCGAGGTTATGGGTGGAAACGAGGATGAGGCATCCTTCCTCCGCCAAGGTGCGGAAAAGCTGGATGAGTGTATCTTCCGTCTTGATGTCCACTCCGGTGAACGGCTCGTCGAGGAGGATAATCTTTCCGCCCTGCGCCAATGCACGCGCCACGAACACGCGCTTCTTCTGGCCGCCGCTGAGTTCGCCGATTTGGCGCTTGCGGTATTTCGCCATATTCACACGCTGCAACGCCTCATCGACGGCGGCTTTATCGGCGGCGGAAGCGTGGCGGAAGAAACCCATGTGGCCGTAACGTCCCATCATCACCACATCCTCCACCAGCACGGGGAAGTTCCAATCGACCTCCTCGGTCTGGGGGACATAGGCGACTTGATTCGCTTTCAACGCCTGTTTGACGCTTTTTCCCGCGATGGTGACGCGACCGCGCGTCGGCGCAACGAAGCCCATAATGGCATTGAAGAGTGTGGATTTCCCCGCACCGTTCACGCCCACAAGACCGCATATCGTGCCCGCATGCAGCA
>VGDC01000193.1 GCA_016869895.1 Alphaproteobacteria bacterium | reverse complement strand
TCTCCGCCATCACGGAGGTGACAGGCACCGCCCCGCACAAGGTCTGGCACGGTGACACCACCCTGCCCAAAGCCGACCTCGTGGTGCTGCCCGGTGGATTCTCCTACGGCGATTACCTGCGCTGCGGCGCGATGGCCGCGCGTTCGCCCATCATGGCGGAAGTCCACGCCCATGCCGAACGCGGCGGATTGCTGCTGGGCATCTGCAACGGATTCCAGATTCTGACCGAAGCGGGTCTGCTGCCCGGCGTGCTGCGCCCGAACGCTGGCTTGCATTTCATCTGCCGCGAGACCTTCCTGCGCGTGGAAACGGCCAACACGGCCTTCACAGGCGGATATGCCAAAGGGCAGGTCGTCAACTTCCCCATCGCCCATCATGACGGGAACTACTTCACCACCGCCGACCAGCTGAAAGCCTTGGAAGACAACGACCAGATCGCCTTCCGCTATGCCACCGAATCCGGCGAGGTGACGCAGGATGCCAACCCCAACGGTGCCATGGGCAATATCGCCGGAATCGTCAACACCCGCCGCAACGTGCTGGGCATGATGCCGCACCCCGAACGCCATGTGGACGCGCTGACCGGAGGCACGGATGGACGCGCCCTGTTCGAGGGCGTGAAATCGGTCGTTTCCGCATTAGCATAAAATAAAGGATTATCCACTAGACTGACGTGAATATCGCCTTAACTCCCTGAACGGAAACGCCCATGGTCATTTTCTTCTGGCTCTTCTTCTTCGCATGCCTCGCTGCCGTGATGCTCTACACCGCCAAGCGTTTCGAGCCCAGAACCGCCTATAAACTGAAAATCGCCATCTTCCTCATCATGGGCTTCATCGGGTTGCTGTCCTTCGTGGGGTTCTATCGCTACACCGCCGGATTGCCGGAAGAGCAGCGCATCACCACTGACACCACCGTCGATCGCCGGTTGAAAATCGCCTCCTCGCCCTATATCGCCAAGGAACACGCGAAATACCTGAGTCAGGATTCCGACCGCACCGTGCGCTATGAACTGGCGGCGAATCAGGCCTTGGATACGGATATCATGCGCATCCTGATGAACGACCCCGACCCCAATGTGCGCAAGCGTCTGTCCCGTAACCTCACCGTGCCCATCGACCTCATCGAGTCCCAATCGATGAAAGAGGGCGACCCCATCGTGCGTCAGGCTTATGTGGATGCGCTGTATTTCCGCAAGAAGCGCGAGAACGACAAGCGAAGCGGCGTGGTGCTCGACGTCGACCCGAAAGTGCGCATCACCGAATCGCTGGAGAAACTCTCCCCCGATTCCGAGGATTTCCGCAAAATCCGCCTGTCCACCAGCGGTAAGCCATTCCTCTATTCCATCGATATGCTCGCCAGCGACCCCAACCCCGATGTGCGCTATGCCGCTGCGTCCAACACCAGCATGTCCGGCACGGTACTGCGCGAATTGCTGAAGGATCCCGACAAGGGCGTGCAGGAAATGGCCATCCTGACCATGAGCCGCAAAGACAGCACCGACGCGGATTCACTGGAGACCTATAGCCTCCATTCCAACACCTATATCCGCGAGGCGGTGGCAAATAACCCGCATACGCCGAGCTACATCCTCGAACAGTTGAGCCGCGACGGCCATAAACAGGTATTGCTGGCGGTAGCGGGGAACGACAACACCCCGCCGCATATCCTCGCCAACCTCGCCGGTTCGAAAGATGTGGAGATTCTGCGCCGCATCGCCCGCCACAAGACCACTCCGCAAAGCGCGCTGCGCGACCTTGCGCTGCATGACGACGTGGAAGTGCGCCGCCGTGTGGCACTGAACCCCAGCGCACCCGATGCCGCGCTGGAGCGTTTGGGGCGTGACAGCAGCGCAGAAGTGCGCAACGCCACCGCCATCAACGGCACGTCATCGCCCATCCTGCTCGCCAAACTCGCAGGCGACGCAGAACCGAAAGTGCGCTCCGCCGTGGCCATGAACCCCGCCACGCCCGTGGAAGTGGTGAAGGATCTGGCGAAGGACAAAGTGCCGCTGGTGCGCATCCCCGCCGAGCATAACCTGCGTAACTTCGCGGAGACGCTTCGCAACCTCAGCAAGGACAGCGATGTGTTCCGCCGCCGTCAGGTCGCGCAGAACCTCAACACCCCCGCCAATACCCTCGCCGAACTCGCGAATGACGAAGACGTCTATGTGCGTGAGCGCGTGGCTCTCAACCCGAATACTCCCCGCGATGTCTTAAGCAAACTCTCCCGTGATCCGGAAGAGCCCGTGCGCCTCGCCGTCGCTGAAAACCCCAACCATCTCTAAGCCCACAGCCAAGAAAGCCTGCCATGTCTGCCGCCGCCGCTTCGAATGCCATCGCCATCACGCCCGAAATCGTCAAGGAACACGGGCTGACGCAGGAGGAATATCAACGCGCCTGCGACATCCTCGGGCGCGAACCGAACATCACCGAACTGGGCATCTTCTCGGTGATGTGGAGCGAGCATTGCTCCTATAAGACCACCCGCAAATGGCTGCGCACCCTGCCCACCGAAGCCCCGCATGTTATCTGCGGCCCCGGCGAGAATGCAGGTGTGATCTCCATCGGCGATGGTCAGGCCATCATCTTCAAGATGGAAAGCCATAACCACCCCTCGTTCATCGAGCCGTTTCAGGGCGCGGCAACGGGCGTGGGCGGCATCCTGCGCGATGTGTTCACGATGGGCGCGCGCCCCATCGCGCTGATGAACGCGCTGCGCTTCGGCGAGCCTTCGCACCCCAAGACCCGTCACCTCGTGGGCGGCGTTGTGTCCGGCATCAGCCATTATGGCAACTGCGTGGGCGTGCCCACCGTCGGCGGTGAATGCACCTTCCATGCCTCCTATAACGGTAACATCCTCGTGAATGCGATGGCGGTCGGCCTCGCCGACGCGAGCAATATCTTCTATTCCGCTGCGGCGGGTGTGGGCAATCCGGTGGTGTATGTCGGCTCGAAGACCGGACGCGACGGCATCCACGGCGCGACTATGGCCTCCGCCGAGTTCACCGATGCGACGGAAGAAAAACGCCCCACCGTGCAGGTCGGCGACCCCTTCACTGAGAAACTCCTCATCGAAGCGTGTTTGGAGCTGATGGCCACCGATGCCATCCTCGCCATTCAGGATATGGGCGCGGCGGGGCTGACCAGCTCTTCGCTGGAGATGTCGTCCAAGGGCGGTTCGGGCATCGAGCTGGATTTGGATAAAGTGCCCATGCGCGAAAGCGGCATGACGCCGTATGAAATCATGCTTTCCGAATCGCAGGAGCGCATGCTCATGGTGCTGAAACCCGGCAAGGAGCATATCGCCGAAGAAATCTTCACGAAATGGGGCTTGGACTGCGCCACCATCGGCCGTTTGACGGACACGGGCAATCTGGTGCTGAAGATGCACGGCGAAGTCTATGCCGATATGCCCGCAGCGGCACTGGCGGATGAAGCACCTGTCTATGACCGCCCGTGGAACCCCGCGCCTAAACTGCCGACCTTGGCTGCCGAAGACGTGGCAGAGCCGGAGGATTACGGCATCGCGCTCCGCAAGCTCATCGGCTCGCCGGATTTGTGCAGCAAACGCTGGATCTGGGAACAATACGACCACATGGTGATGAACGACACGGTGATGCGCCCCGGTGGCGATTCCGCCGTGGTGCGCATCCATGACACGAAAAAGGGCCTCGCCATCACCACCGATTGCACCCCGCGCTATTGCGCGGCAGACCCCATCGAGGGCGGCAAACAGGCTGTGGCGGAAACATGGCGCAACCTGACCGCCGTGGGCGCGAAGCCGCTGGCTATCACCAACTGCCTGAACTTCCCGAACCCCGAAAAGCCCGACAACATGGGGCAGATCGTCGGCTGCCTGCAAGGCATGGCGGAAGCCTGCCGCGCGCTGGATTACCCCATCGTTTCCGGTAACGTCTCGCTCTACAACGAAACCAACGGCAAGGGCGTGCAGCCCACCCCCGCCATCGGCGGCGTAGGCTTGCTGGATGACGCGCAATACGCCCGCGGCCTCGCGCTCGTCGAAGGCTTGGAAATCGTCCTGCTTGGCACCACCAAAGGCCACCTCGGCGCATCCATCTACCTCCGCGAAATAGCCGGACGAGAAGAAGGCGCGCCGCCGCCTGTCGACCTCGCGGAAGAAAAACGCATCGGCAATTTCGTCCGTTCGCTCATTTTGCGCGATAAACTCGCCGCCTGCCACGACCTCTCCGATGGTGGATTGCTCATCACACTGACGGAAATGTGCATGGCCGGAAAAGTCGGCGCGCATGTCGTCTTCCCAGAAGACCTGCCACGCCACGCTTTCGCCTTCGGTGAAGACCAAGCGCGTTACCTCGTCGCCGTGCCGCGCGCAGGTCTGCCGTTGCTGCTCGGCGAAGCGGAAGCCACGGGCATTCCTGCCCTGCATCTGGGTCGTGCGGGGGGTGATTCGCTGGTGGTGTCGGATATGCTTGAAGTATCCATCGCCGAGCTACGCGCGACGAATGAAGCGTGGCTGCCGAACTACATGAGCGGTAAACTCTGAATCAATTCCCGCCAGCGACTGCGCGGGAG
>VGDC01000192.1 GCA_016869895.1 Alphaproteobacteria bacterium | reverse complement strand
TCCTCTTCGGCGATGGCGGGAATGTCGAGTATCTCCCATCCCCCTTTGCGCATAAGATGCCCCGTCAGGTCATCATCATGCAACCGCTGCATCACCACCACGATCGCGCCCTTGCGCTTGTCATCGAGCCGCGAGAGGAACGTCTGGTCGAACCACTCCGCCGCATGGTGGCGGGTGGCTTCCGCCATGGCCTGCGCGGGGTTCTGCGGGTCGTCCAGAATCAGAATATCGCCGCCCTCGCCCGTGATGCTTCCGCCCACCGAGGTGGCGATGCGATGCCCATGCCGTGTGGTGGCGAATTTATGTTTCTCGTTCTGCACCTCTGACAGCACCGTATCGGGGAAGATGCGGCGATACCACGCGCTTTGCACGATGGCGCGGCAATCGAGGGAATGTTTGATGCTCAGGCTCGCGGCATAGCTCGCGCCGATGATGCGCCGTGACGGGTCATGCCCCAGCAGGAACGCCGGCCACGCCACGCTGATGGCGATGGATTTCAGCGAGCGCGGCGGGATGTTGATGATGAGACGGCGGATTTCGCCCTTCGCGCACGCCTCCAGATAATAGCCGATGAGTTCCAGATGCCAGTTCGCCAGCAGCGTGCGGTCTGGGTGGAGCGTGGCGAAGCATTTGCGCAGGAACATCCCGAAGTCGTTGCGCAGCAGGTCGTCCCTCCCCCTGCCGCCTATGCCTTGGATGCGGCTTTCTTCCATGGTTTCCCCCTCCTTGAAAAATTTACCCCGCTTTTTCCTGCGGATGTGCTATGATGATTCCCGATAATAAAAGACGCAGTCACGTCGCCACGAAGTCACAAGGAGAATGGATATGCTCGCCACACTCAGTGCCTCTTATAAAGACAGCGCACCCTATGCCCGCCTGCGCCAGACGGCACAGCCCGTCCTCTCCTCCGCCAAGGCGCTCGGCATGGCATTGTATGGCGATGAATCCCGCACCCGCGCTTCCCTGATGTTCGGTTTCGGCTGCGTCGCGCTCTATGCGGTCGCCCTCTCCCGCGCCCTGCTTTGCAGCCTCGGCTAATCGGCGGCGATTTCCTTTCCCTTCGCGTTCCGGCGGGCTTCCACCGCCTGCGCCAGCATGTCCCATTCCTCTTCGGTCAGCGGCACGTTGCGTTGCACCGCCGCGCTTTCTTCTTTGCTGCGCGGCATTTGCCTGCCCATCAACTCCTGTTCCATGGTCAGCACCTTCAGATAAATCGGCAGATTGCGGATGATGCCGCCCTCCACCCCGTCCCTTTTCTCGGCGCGGCGCATCTCGGCTTTCAGCTTCCGGCGGAACTGCGCCAGCTCCTTCAGGTGGCGTTCTGTAGTGCTGCATTTTTGCCCCACTGGGGCGGAATCACGTCTTTTCATCGTCTTTCCTCACTGTCTGTTTGCATGTTCACACTTCGGGTTTATAATCAGGATGTTCTGTCCAAAGGAGACACCGATGCCGCATCGTCCTTCCCGCCCTTCTTCCTCCCATGGCTTCACGCTGGTGGAGATGGCGGTCGTCCTGTTGTTGATTTCGCTTCTGGTCGGCGGCACGATCACCGCCAAGAACGTCATCCGCTCGGCGGAGTTGAAATCCGTCCATGAGGAGGTCGGCGCCCTGCGTCAGGTGGTGCGCACCTTCAAGGATCGTTATGAGAGCTATCCGGGCGACATGTTCAACGCCACCAAGTTCTGGACGGCGCAGAACCCTGCCCATGCCACCTGCATCGTCACGCCCTCGACCTCCGTCGCCACCTGTAACGGCGATGGCAACGGGTGGATCACCACCGCCGGCGTCGGCACGACCTACTACGAAGCCAACCGCTTCTGGCAGCATCTGTCGAACGCGGGTCTGCTCCCCGGTAAGTTCACCGGAGAAGACGTGGCACTCGATGCCTTCGCCAACTGCAACCTGTCGAACCATTGCGGCGCGGCCAAATACAAAGGCGGCATGTATTACGCCGCCTCCATCTTCCGCAATTTCACTTATTTCCGCTCTCCCACCGCCGCGCTGGATATGTACGGCGGCGAAGACAAAGGCAATGCCGTGGTCTTCTTCGGCAGTCAGTCCGACACTGCCACCGTGGGTGGCGCTTATGTGGGCAAGCCCATCATCTCCACGTCCGACGCGCTGAACCTTGACCAGAAACTCGACGACGGCAAGCCCAACACAGGCTTTATCCAGAGCTTCCGCCCCCTTGTCAGCGCATCTTATCTGGCTAACAGCTGCGCCACCACCGATGCCACGAACCCCAAATACAACATCGGGGATGACAAAGCCCTCTGCGCGCTCATCTTCATCAACGCCTTCTAACCACGAGGACACCATGTTCCATCCGCGCGCCGTTCAGCCCACTGCTTCCCGTGCAGGTTACACCCTCGTGGAGATGGCCGTGGTCGTCACCATCATCTCCCTGCTCGTCGGCGGCGTGCTGGTCGGCCAGAACATGATCCGCTCCGCCAATATCCAATCCACCGTGGCGGGCGTGGAGACCTACCGTTCCGCCATCATGAAATTCCAGGATCGCTTCCTTGAATTGCCGGGTGATTTCCAGACCGCCACCAGCAACTGGTCGGGCAACAACATCACCAACGGCAACGGCAATGGCCGCATCGGTGGGGACAACGCCGCCGTACCCAGCCTCAATAACGATTGCGTCGCAACCGACTGGCAGGAACAGTGGAACGTCTGGGTGCATCTGTCCAAAGCGGAGTTGATTTCGGGGGAATACTTCAATTCCGGCAACACGAACACGGTCTATATCAATAAAGACCCCGCCGTGACGAATTCCCCCAACGTCCCCCAGACGGAAATCGACAAAGGGGGATATACCTTGCGTTTCTGCGGTGACATCACCAGCAGCAGCACCTATTTCAACGCGACTTATGGTCACACCATGCAGGTCGGCAATGGCCTGTCGACGCAGGGCGGCTCGCGCAGGGGGCTCTTCTCCCCCAAAGAGGCCGCCGCCATCGACGGCAAGGTGGATGATGGCTTCCCCCATAAGGGCAAAGTCCTCGCCCCGAAGATGAGCGATAACTACGCGCCAAACTGCTCCAATTCGGATACCAACGCACCCGCCACCGCGGATTATCTCTTCTCCGAAACCGGCAAGAACTGCGCGCTCTTCTTCATCCTCGGCTTCTAAGGCTCGTTCCGCATAACAAGGGGAGCGCTTTTCCGGCGCTCACTTTCGCTTTTTCCGGTCAGCTTACCATTTGACGCTACCATGCCTTATCCTACGCCGGAAGGGGGCGGAAACGGTTTTTTCCGCCTCATGAATGCATGAAGTAAGTCTTGCACATTTCTACCTGTCCACTATTCTAGACATATGGAAATAAAATCGGCACTGGATGCCTTCGCATCCCTCTCTCAAGAAACCCGCCTGCAAACCTTCCGCCTCCTCGTGGAGCACGGGCGAGAAGGCGCGCCTGCGGGAAAATTGAGCGAAACCCTCGGCATCCCTCACAACACCCTTTCCTTTCACCTCTCGCATCTCAGCCATGCAGGGCTGGTGAGCAGCCGTAAAGATGGCAGGTCGATCATCTACCGAGCCAATCTGGACACCATGAATGCGCTGCTGGCTTTCATGACGGAAAACTGCTGCATCCGCGAAACCGATTGTAAGGAGTGCTGACATGCGCCGCATCCGCCCGTTGACAAACCGCGAAGACCTTCCCGCCCTGAATAAGGCTTTGGTCAAACCCATAGGCATACCCGATGGATTGGGCCACCCTCCCCGCATCCTGCTGCTCTATGGCTCGCTGCGCGAGCGTTCCTTCTCGCGCTTGGCAGTGGAAGAAGCGGCACGCATCCTTGAATATCTGGGTGCCGAAACCCGCATCTTCGACCCGTCCGACCTGCCGATGCCCGACCAAATCCCGCAGGACGACCATCCCGCCGTGAAGGAATTGCGGGAACTGTCCATCTGGTCGGAAGGGCAGGTCTGGTGCAGTCCCGAACGCCACGGCGCGATAAGCGCAGTGTTGAAGAATCAGATAGACCATTTGCCCCTCAGCATGGGCGGCATACGTCCCACACAAGGCCGAACCCTTGCCGTCATGCAAGTCAGCGGCGGGTCGCAATCCTTCAATGCGGTAAACACGCTTCGCCTGTTGGGGCGGTGGATGCGGATGATCACCATCCCCAACCAGTCCAGTATCGCCAAGGCATTCGAAGAGTTCGACGAAACGGGGCGGATGCGCCCCTCCAGCTACTATGACCGCATCGTGGATGTCATGGAAGAGCTGCTGCGCTTCACCCTCCTCACCCGCCCCCACGCGGCATTATTGGTGGATAGGTATTCCGAGCGCAAGGAAGCCCACGAGAAATCCCAAAAAGCAGACCTTTCCGCCATCGCCACTGCCCACCAGAAAGCCTGACCATGTTCAACGTCCTTTTCCTCTGCACGGGCAACTCCTGCCGCAGCATCCTTGCCGAAGCCTATCTGAACCACATCGGCGGCGGAAGCTTCCGTGCGTTCAGCGCAGGCAGCCATCCCACGGGCGAGGTGAATCCGAATAGCCTGAAGATATTGCAGCGGCAGGGCATCGACACGGAGGGTCTGCACAGCAAATCCATCG
>VGDC01000191.1 GCA_016869895.1 Alphaproteobacteria bacterium | reverse complement strand
CTCGCCTCGGAAAGCTCGCGCATTGTGTCGGGTTTCAACCCGCAAGCGGACATGAAATCGTAATTCTCATTGATGCGGTCGACCATGGTCTGGAAACGCTTGCCCTGCGGGGAATTAGCGATGAAGCTGGTATTCCAGTGGTTGATTTGGCGCAGACCCGCATAGCCGCCGACAGCCAGCGAACGTAGGTAGTTCAGCGTCGCGGCGGATTGGTAATAGACGCTCATCCAGCGTTCGGGGTCAGGCACACGCGCTTCAGCGGTGAAATCAATACCGTTGACCATATCGCCACGGTAGCTGGGCAGTTCCACGCCGCCGACGGTCTCGGTGCCTGTGGAGCGCGGCTTGGCGAATTGTCCGGCGATGCGCCCCACTTTCACCACGGGCACGCCTGCGCCGTACATCAACGCGACTGTCATCTGCAGGATGACGCGGAAATAGCTGGTCAGGTTCACCTGATTGAACTCGGCGAAGCTCTCGGCGCAATCCCCGCCTTGCAGCAGGAACGCCTCGCCCTTCGCGGCTTTCGCCAACTGGGCTTTCAGGTCACGTGCCTCATTCGGCGTGGTCAACGGCGGCAGCACCTTCAGGCGTTCTTCCACACTCTTCAACGCCGCCGCATCCGGATATTCCGGCTGCTGCTGAATGGGGAAATTCCGCCAGCTCTCCACCGACCAATCCTGTTGCTGCTTCGTAGGGGTTGCGCCTTTTTTCAATGCCTGTACCATATCTGACCTATTATTTCCTAATCGCTTCTTCCCCCTGTTTTGGGGAAGGGTATAATAGCGCAAAAAAGTGCGCATAAATAGCTAAAAAATGCACGAAAAGTGAATGAAAATTGAACGAAAATGAGGGTTTTATGCGCGAAAAAATACGAAAAACCGATGCTGAGTGGCGAGAGCAGCTGGATGATGCATCCTATTACGTCACCCGCCTGAAGGGGACGGAGCCGCCTTTCTCCGGTGAATACACCAACACCGAGGACGAGGGCGTCTACACCTGTAAATGCTGCGGTGAGCCGCTGTTCCTGTCGGACGCGAAATACCACTCCGGCTGCGGCTGGCCGAGCTTCTTCAAACCGCTGAACGAAGAGGCCATCGACGAGGAGCGCGACACCACCCACGGCATGGTGCGCACGGAGATACTGTGCAGCAAATGCGGCGCGCATCTGGGGCATGTGTTCGAGGATGGCCCAGAGCCTACGGGTCTGCGTTACTGCGTCAATTCCCTCTCCCTCAAGCTGGAAAAATAACGGAATATGAAATTTTTATTACGCACTATGTTGCTTATGGGCGCTATGGTATATTCCTCGCCAATGGCATTCGCCGATAAAGACGCCACCGCAGCCAATCCAGCGGGAAAAGCGCGTTCTGTAGAACAGAAAAATTCCACATTAAAAGACAGGAAACCCACCATGTCCGCAGCTCACAACCACGCTCCCAAATCCGACGTCGTACGCCTTGAGGACTATAAACCCTATAGCCACCTGCTGCCCACGACCGACCTGACGTTCGACATCAAGAGCGAGAGCGACGTGACGGTGAAATCCAAGCTGCATTTCGAGCCGAACCCTGAAGCCAAGGACGCTGACGGTTCGCTGGTGCTGTTCGGCGCGCCTGCCAGCCGCCCCAAAGGCGACAACAAGATGACCATGGAGCTGCTGGAGATCAAGGTCAACGGCAAGGTGCTTTCCGCTGAGGAATATACCCGCGACGGCGAGGAACTGCGCATTCTGAACACCCCGAAAGGCGCGTTCGACGTGGAAATCACCAACCGTATCGACCCCACCGCGAACAAAGAGCTTTCCGGACTTTACCTCGCGGGTGACAAGCTGCTTACCCAGTGCGAATCCACGGGTTTCCGTAACATCACCTTCTTCCCCGACCGCCCCGACGTGTTGAGCGTCTACACCACGACCATCATCGGTGACCCTGAACGTTTCAAGGTGCATGTGTATGATGCGGATGGCAAGAAGACGGGCGAAGACCTCGGCTTGCTCTCTAACGGTGACGAAGTGGCAGGCAGCCGCAAGAAACTGGACGATGGCCGCGTGTCCATCACCTATTTCGACGAGAACCCCAAGAACTCCTACCTGTTCGCGTTGGGCGCTGGTGAGTTCGACAAGGTGCATGACACCTACACCATCGGCAGCTGGCGCAAACCCGGCGAAGAGAACCCGATTCCCAATAGCCGCGCGGGTAAGGAAGTGAACCTTGAAGTGTATGTCGAGCCAGGCGACCACGAAAAAGGCCGCCACTCGCTGAAAAGCCTCGCGGAAGTGATGGCGCTGGACGAAAAACTCTTCGACCGTGAATACGACATCAACAGCTACCGCATGGCGGCGACCGATGCATTCAACTTCGGCGCGATGGAGAACAAAGGCTTCAATATCTTCAACTCCAGCGCGATGCTGGCGGACAAGGACATCGCCACCGACACGTTCTTCCAGCGCGTGTTCGACGTGGTCGGCCATGAATATGCCCATAACTGGTCGGGCAACCTCGTGACCATCAAGGACTGGTTCGAAATCACCCTGAAAGAGGGTTTCACGAACTTCCGCGAAAAGGCCTTCTCCGCGGAGACGCAAGACCCCGACGTGAAGCGCATCGATGACGTCATCGACCTGCGCAGCCGCCAGTTCAGCGAAGACGCCAGCGCGAATGCGAAGCCCATCCGCCCTGATTCCTATACCTCCATCGACAACATGTATGGCCCGACCATCTATGACAAAGGCTCGGAAGTCATCCGCATGCTAACGGTGCTGGTGGGAAAGGACACGGCGCGCGAAGCCATCAACCACTATTTCGACAGCAACAAAGGCCATGCGCGCCGCAGCGATGACTTCGTGGCAGCGTTCGAAGAGGTGAGCGGCAAGGATTTCAGCCAATTCAAGGACACATGGTATAATCAGGCGGGTACGCCGGAATTGACCGTGACCGACGCTTTCGACGCGAAAGCGGGCACATACACCGTGACCATCGAGCAGTTCAAACCCAAGGTGAACACCGCGAACTTCCCCAAGGATGACCCGTATCACATCCCCGTGAAGCTCGGCCTGCTTGGTAAAGACGGCAAAGACATCCCGCTGCAACTCGTCAACGACGATGGCGAGACGCTGGTGCAGGGCGATGTGCTGAACCTGAAAGAGCGCAAACAGACCTATACGTTCAAGCTGCCTGAAGGCACCACCGAGAAGCCGCTGCCCTCGCTGAACCGTGATTTCTCTGCCCCTGTGAAGGTGAAATACGACTATAGCCGCGATGATCTGGTGTTCTTGCAGAACCACGACAGCGACAACTTCAACCGCTGGGAAGCGGGCAACAAGCTGGCGACCGACGTGCTCGTGGAGCAGGTGAAGGCCATCAAGGAAGGCAAGGACTTGCCGGTCGATCAGCGTCTCATCGACAGCTTCAAAAAGACCGTGAACAACGATCAGCTTGATAACGGCATCAAAGCCGTGCTGCTTGGCCTGCCCACCAACGCTTACATCACCGGCCAGTTCGGCAAGGGTGAAGTGGATGTGGACGCCATCAAAGGTGCGTATGACAAAGTGCGCGGCGCGATTGCCACCGAGTTGGAGCAGGATTTCGCCAAGCTTTACAAGGACAACACCTCCGCCATCGGTCGTCCGTATCAGTTCAACCGTGCGGATGTGTCCGAGCGTAGCATCCGCCACACGGCGCTGGCGTACCTGCTGAAGACCCCGAACAAGGACAAATACGTGCCGCTGGGCAAGGCCGAGTTCGACGCGCAGGAGAACAAGACGGATGTCATCACCGGTCTTTCCGTGCTGGTGAACCACGCGACGCCCGAAGTGCGCGAAGCGGCGCTGACCCAGTATTACGAGAAGTGGAAGGATACTCCGCTGAACGTGAACACCTGGTTCGGTGTGCAGGCGGGTGCAGACCGTCCTGACGTGCTGGAATCGGTCAAGGCATTGACCCAGCATCCTGCCTATGACAAGACCAACCCCAACATCGTGCGTGCGCTGCTGGGCAACTTCGGTGCGAACAAGACCCACTTCCATAACCCGAACGGGGAGGCGTACAAATTCCTCGCGGAGCAGGTCATCGAAGCGGATAGCTTCAATGGTAAGCTTTCCTCTGGAATCGTCGGCCCGCTGCTGGATGTCGATAAATACGACCCTGCGCGTCAGGCGCGCATGTTGGAGAGCGTCGAGCATATCGCGTCCCAGCCGAACCTGACCAAGAACCTGCAGGAGATGGTCGATAACGTGCTGAAGGAAGTGAAGCCGGAGGCACTGGAACGCGCAAAAAAGGCGCGTAACCTCGCCGCAGCCAAGGAGAAATCCGAAGGCAGCTGGAGCGAGAAGAGTGCACGTTCTGCTGGCGGCAGCATCGCGCGCTAAGCGTTAACGCTTAAATAAAAAGGCCGGTGCGAAAGCATCGGCCTTTTTTTGTTGGGGGATTGATTGGATTATACTTGGCCAGTAGGCCAAGTAACTCCGTTGCGCTCACGCGTCAGCCCTGAGCGGCGCGCCATGTGAGGAACAGAATGTTCCGCAGCGGGCGCAGCACAAAACCCTAATAATCAAACTTATAGTTGATACGGGC
>VGDC01000190.1 GCA_016869895.1 Alphaproteobacteria bacterium | reverse complement strand
CGAATCCGTGCCCAGCGTGACCCGCACGCCATGGTCATGGATGCGCTTCAGGTTCTTAAGCGCGATTTGCAGCCCCGCCGCATCCTTGGCGGATTTCGGGTCGGCTTTGATTTTATCACGGTAGGCCGCGGAATCGATGCGCTCGAACGTGCCATCTTCCAACGCGTTCTTGAAGAATTTGTCGTCCATCCACGCGGGGCGCGCTTCATAGACGAAAGCGAATTCATCGAGCGACAGAGTGGGGATATACGTCACGCCGCGCTCGCGCATATCGGTGATGAGCGCATCATCCACTTCCGTGTCGCGGATGCTATGCGCGATGACATCCACGCCATTCGCCACCAGATTCCGCGCATCTTCCGCATAATACACATGCGCCGCCACGCGGATGCCGTTCATATGCGCTTCCTCGATGATGGCCGTGTACACCTCCGGTGTCATCTTCGGCACGGTACCTCCGAAATCATCCACCCAAATCTTCACCATATCAGGCTTGTTCGCTGCCAGCGCGCGCACGCCTTGCCGCGCTTCCTCGGCGGTCTTGGGGCGTTTGACTTCATCGATGCCCATGGACGCTGGCGGTGCGCCGTTCTCCACGCCGAAGCCGTGTCCGGTGGTGAACAACCTTGCGCCCTTTACCTGTTTCTCGGCGGTGGCCTTGCGCATGCAGAATGCATTGGTGTGGTCAGTGCCCATGGAAAGCACCTCGCTCACGCCATACGATTCATATTGCTGCAAGTGCCGCGCGATGTTGTCGGCGGTCAGGTGGCTCGGCGAACCCTTGTCGTCCTTCAGCAGCCCCACATGGCCGTGGGTGTTCACTAGCGTCGGCAGTAGTGTGTATTCACCCGCGTAGATGATGGTCGTGTCGGCTGGCAATTCCGCCGTCGCATCGGTGATGGCGGCGATGCGCCCGCCCTTCACCAGCACGTTGCGGTTATGCTGCACAGGCGCGCCTGTGCCGTCAATGACGGTGACGTTCTGGAACAGCGTATCCGCCATGGCAGTGGCGGGAAAAGCGAGCAGGGAAAGGCTCAAGAGTAACGTCTTGCGGATGGGCATGGGGGCGAATCCTTAAGTGGGTTGCATCCTGCCCATTATTCCCCGCGATGCATTATCACGCCATAAGGAAATGCCAAATCCAGTTTTTTACTACATATTCTCGCATTTTGGGTTTTTCCGGAAGGGGGTGGAAACGGGGCTTCAAAAAGCGTCGAAAAAGTGATCAAAACGATGCGTTTTTTGCACGAAAAGTGATAAGATTTGCACGAAAAATGCACGTTTTTGGGAGTCAAAAATGCGAAAATTAATTTTAGCGGGTGGGTGCTTTTGGGGCATGGAAGAGCTGATTCGCTCCCAGCCCGGCGTGGTGGATACCCGTGTCGGCTACACCGGCGGACATCTCGAAAATCCGAAATATGACGACACCCACGACAGCAAAAGCGGACACGCGGAAGCCGTTGAAATCACCTATGATCCCTCCGAGACTTCACTCCGGGAATTGCTGTATTTCTTCTTCCAGATTCACGACCCCACCACCCTGAATCGCCAAGGGAACGACCGCGGCACGCAATATCGCTCCGCGATTTTTTATGCGGATGAGGAGGAAAAATCCATTGCGGAACAGGTGATTAGCGAGGTGGATGCCTCTGGAAAATGGCCGGGGAAAGTCGCCACAACCCTAGAGCCGTTGGGCGTTTTCTATGAGGGTGAAGACTACCATCAGGACTATCTCCAGAAACACCCGAACGGCTATACCTGCCACTGGGTTCGCCCTGATTGGAAGCTCTAAGGCTTTGTCAAACCGAAGAATTCCGCGGCCTTCTCGGCGAGGCTGATGCCGTCTCGTTTACGGATGGCGGTGTCGATATGCGTCAGCGCATGATCCGCGCCTTGCACCGCATCTAGCTGATAAGTCGCGCCGTATTGCGTGAAAACCTGCTGTGAATAAGCCTGAGAGCGGAAGTCGATATCCGTCACACCCTTGGTGCCGAACCCGCCGCTGATGGGCACGTTGAGGTCATTCTCCCCATGCACTGCGACGATGTGCCGAACGCGCGCTGCGGGGCAGTCACCGCCGATGTTGAGCGGGCCGGAGATGGGCACGGCAGCGGAGTATAGCCCTGCTTTACAGATGAGTGTCTGCGTCATGATCGCGCCGTTGGAATGCCCCATGCCATAGATGCGGTTAGGGTCTATGCCGTATTTCTGCTGTATGTAGCGCGCTGCGCCGACAATGTAAGAGATGTCATCCACCCCGCTTTTCTCCGGTAAACCGCAGCATCCGCCGCCCGCGTTCCACGCGCGCATGCGGGCGGGCAAAAGCTTTCCAGCGCGCGTTCCATTCAGATAAGCGACCATAAAACCGTGTTTTTCGGCGACTGCATCCATGCCGAGGTTGCGCTGGATATGGTCGCTATTGCCACCGCCGCCGTGCAGCACGACGACCAGCGCGCGCTGGCCTGCAGGTGGCAGATTCTGTGGCTGTGTGAGAGTAATATCGCGCCCCTCGAAACTGTCGCTGACGGCGAAAGCGGGCGAGGCGAGCAGCAGGAAAACCGCGGTGAGGAGGTGTTTCATAGGGTCACCATTTCGGAAGGGTGAGGGAAAGGCGCATGCCCTTCGCATCGTCGGGGATGAGCTGCAGCTGGCCTTTTCCGAGGGCGACGAGCATACGGAGCATTTTGATGTTGATGTGCTTCTCCAGCGCATCCGCGATGTCCGTGGCGGACGAACGGCTGCGGCTGGGGATGAACAGGCTGGCATCGCGCGACTGGCGGGGCAGGAGGATGTCTTCCAGCTCGGCAATACTGGCGGAAAGCTCCAGCGTGCCTTCCGCATTCACGGTGTAGGCCAAGTCGGCACGGCTTCCATAGGCCATGTACCGCCAGACGGTGTAGATAAAGCCATCGACAAGATAGCCCAGCAAAGCCGCATCGTGGCGGAAGAATACCTGCCCTTCCTGTTGGCGGATGGTGACGGTTTTCTCCTCGATGACCTCGTGGCAGCGGTGAAGCGAATCCGCCACCAGCGCGTCCACTGGCAGCGTCTCCGCTTTGGTTTTGAACTCGCCGTAATTCGCCTGACAGAGCAGATAAAGTGCATTGGAGATGAACTTCATGTTCAGGCCGAATTCCTCGACCTCGAAATGTTGCTGATAGGCTTCGTCGTCCTCACCGCGCGCTATCTGGCGGTATTGTTCGCCGTAAGCATTGATGGCATCGAACGCCTGTTGCAGTTCGTCTCCCAGCGAGCCTAGCGTGCCGTAATACTCGCGGCGGATGCCCTGCATGGCCTCGGCGGCTTCGGCGAGTTTGCGCTCGCGGTCTTGCAGCGAATCGGCCAGCGCGTCGTGGTTATCCGCCATATCGCGCAGGTGCTGGATGCGCGGCAGAAGCGCGTGGAGGGCGAGGTCGTTCCGCTGGCGTGCATCCACCCCGAAGAGCAGCTGCATGGCTTCTTGCACGGGGCGGGTGAGGTATTGCGCGAAGCCTTGATACAGCACCACGAAAAGCAGCGTGGTGGTAAGGAGGATCAACGCCATTTCGGCGAGGTGCTGTTGCCACAGGCTAGCCAAGAGCTTCGGGTTGATGGTGGTCTTGAGCACATAGCCGCCTTCCAGCGTTTCGCCTGCGACTTTCAGGCCGATGGTGAGGGTGGAATAGAGCTTTTTGCCGCTGGGCAGGCGCAGCTCGCCGAGTATCTGCTCGCCCTGCAACACACCGGAGAGGAAGGCGGTGACGGAGGTCTGCTCGACGATGTCGGCCAGCGTGCCTAGGTATGCGCCGTTCGCATCTGCCACACCGTAAGCGATGGCGAAGAAGCTTCGCCCCGTGATGGCGTGGGTATGGAGGTTGCTGACGTGTATCTCGCTGGGGTTTGCGCTGGCGGCGGCGATGTAATCCCTATGGGCGAGGGACTGGCGGTAGGCCTCCAGATAGCTGCGGTCGGTCTTCGGCGTGAAGATGCCGATGGCGGTGCCGACCACCAAGGTCTTGTCACGGTTCGACCACGCCACCCGCATGGGCAACCCGCGCATGTTCACCTCGGAATCGATGAGGTCGCGCACGGTTTCCACCTCGCCATTCGCCGCCTGTACCTTCGGGGCGAGCTGTGCCAGCACCCGCGCGGAGTTGGCATGGCGCGTCTCCATATAGTCGCGGATGGCAGCGGTGGAATAGGCGAGGCGGTCTTCAATGGAGTGTTTCTCACCACGATACACAAGATGCGAATAGGCGAGGGCGGCGAGGGTAATCAACGCATAGCAGAGCAGGAAAAACCGGAAAGTCACCTGTGGGATGGAGCCCCGATGGAGCATGGATGCCTCTGACTTATGGTGCTATTTCGTCTGATTATGCCGCAATCGCAGCAAATGGCAAGCCAGCATGTGAAATTAGGACTGTACACTTAACCACAGGTTGTATATCATCCAATCAAGAAACATTATGGTTGCGTGAGGCGCTTATGAGCAAAAGAGGATATTCCTCCGTTGCCGCGTTCGTGTTCGACAGTATAGACCACCTAGCGGCGAAAAACATCAAAGAATCACAACTTGTGGGCGATAGCGGCAAACCGCT
>VGDC01000189.1 GCA_016869895.1 Alphaproteobacteria bacterium | reverse complement strand
TGCGCGACGTGCTGTCGCTCACATGGGCTGCCGCTTCGCGGGCTGATGGCTCGCTCGGACTGCTGGCCTCGCCTTTTTTCCTGTGTTTGCTCGGCCCTTGCGTCACCACCAGCGGCCATGTGATGAGCGGTGCGGGTTCGCCCGGCCAGCAAGTCTGGATGGGCAGTTTGCCGAGGTCGATGTCATCCCCCGTCAGTACGATTTCTTGGCACGGCGCTTTGGAGACGGTCTTGGGTTTCATGGTCAGCGCGGTCTTCACCAGCGGCAGCATATCCCACGCTTCTTTCAGCGAAGCGGGTGGTTCGGGCTGTTTCAGAAAGGCCAGCGTTTCTCCTACTTCGCGCAATTCACTCGGCTTGCGACCCATACCCGCCGCCACGCGCTCCACCGTGCCGAAAAGGTTGACGAGCACTTGTTGGCAATATAATTGCTCCCCGTCGCGGCTGCTGCCGCTCCGATGGAGCGCCGCTTCGCGGGCTGATGGCTCTCCCGCGCTGCTGCGCGGGGCGCTCTGGGAATTTGGCCTGCTGGCCTCGCCCCACAGTTCCTTGTTCGGCTCATGCACGACATTCTCGAACAACACGGCGGGGCCGCCTTCTGCGAGCAGACGGGTCTGGATCTCCGTCATCTCCAGATAGGTGGAAACGGGCGTTTTCACACGCACCAGATCACCCTTTTTTTCGAGTTCTGCGATGAAATCCCGCAACGATTCAAATGACTTTGCCATGAAAAATTCTTTATTCGCGCCCGCTGCGGAACATCCTGTTCCTCACATGGCGCGCCGCGGTCAGCGGGCTGATGGTTCACTCGGACTACTGTCCTCGCACCCAGCCACCATAACCCCTTCATATCACCTAATCAATCATGGACATGCGCTAAACGCAGGTGTACAGAAGAGGCAACTGCAAATCGGGAAATCCCATGTCGGAAGAGAAACAGGACATCCTGCTATTCGACAGCGATACGCTGGCCGAACTGGTGGAGAAGCGTGAAATCACCACGCTGCGTAACCTGCTGGTCGCCCAGCCGGTGCCTGAAATCGTGTCCGAAATCGTGGAGCTGGAACCCGCCGCGCGTACGCTGGTTTTCCGCCTCTTGCCCCATGCGGCGGCGGTGGAGGTCTTCGCCAACCTTGAGACCGACGAGCAGGACGAACTGCTCCAGCACCTTTCCGACCATGAAACCCGCAAATTGCTGGCGGATTTGACGCCGGATGACCGTACGCTCCTGTTCGAAGAGATGCCCGGCGAAGTCACCCGCCGCCTCTTCCAGCTGCTCAGCCCCGCTGACTTGGCCGAGACCCGTGAATTGCTGGGCTACCCTGCCGAATCCGTCGGGCGATTGATGACGCCGGATTACATCGCCGTGCGTCCCAGCTGGACGATCGCCCGCGCTATCGAAGAAATCCGCGCTCATGGCAAGGATAGCGAAACGGTGAACATGGTCTATGTCACCGACAAGGCCGGAAAGCTCATCGACGCGGTGCGCCTGCGTCATTTCATCCTCGCGCAGCCGACGGATAAAGTGGTCGAAATCATGACCTATCAGCCCGTCAGCCTTTCGGCTTTCGATGACCGCGAAGAAGCCGTGCGTGAAATGCGCGATTATGACCTTTTCGTGCTGCCCGTGGTGGATTCCGACAACGTGCTGCTGGGTATCGTGACCTTCGATGACGTGCTCGACGTGGCGGAAGAAGAGGCCACCGAGGATATTCACAAATCATCGGGTATGAAGGCGCTGCGCAAAAGCTATCGTAACGCGAGCCCGTGGATGCTGTTCTCCGGTCGCATCGGCTGGCTGGGCGTGCTTGTCGCCGCGCATCTGTTCTCCTCCGGCGCGCTGGAGGCGAACGAGGCCGCATTGCAGGCTTCCGTGGCATTGGCATTCTTCGTGCCGCTGCTCATCGGAACCGGTGGAAACAGTGGCTCACAGGCGGCGACCATGATGGTGCGCGCGCTGGTGACGGATGACATTGAAGTGTCCTATTGGTGGCGCGCGTTTTTGAAGGAAATGCTTGTCGGCGTGATGCTCGGTGTGGGACTATCGCTGATGGCGGCGGCATTGGGGTATTACCGCGGTGGCATGGACATCGCGCTCATCGTCGGTCTCAGCATGCTTTCCATCGTCATCATCGCCAATCTCGTAGGCATGACGCTGCCCTTCGTGCTGACGAAGTTCAAGATCGACCCCACGGTCGCTTCCAGCCCGCTCATCTCCACCATCTGCGACGTCATCGGATTGATGGTCTATTTCACCATCGCCAAGGTGCTGCTGGGGATTTGATACGGATTCGTCATTTGACGCATCGCCATTCCAAGGCTACAGTTTCAGAAGATATTCCTGAATAAGAGGGTGAAAAGGATGGAAAAGCAGGTGATGAAGAGACAAAGCGGCTTCACGCTCATCGAGCTGGCCATCGTGTTGACCATCCTCGGATTGCTGGTGGGCGGGCTTGTGGTCGGAAAATCCCTCATCCGTTCAGCGGAAATCCGCGGGTTGATGAAGGAATACGAGCAATATCGCATCGCCGTGCGCGATTTCCAGGATAAATATAAGGCGATTCCGGGCGATATCGCGAATGCCACACGTTTCTGGGGAAGGGCGGATAACGGCGCGTTCTCAGGGCAATGCGCATCGCCGCATACCAACACTGGCACGGGCACACAGACGTGCAACGGCGACGGCAATGGCTATGTCGATCGTTACTATTCCAACAATACCGAAGCGTTCCGTTTCTGGCAGCACCTTGCAAATGCGGGGCTCATAAGCGGCAAATACACCGGTGTCGCCGGATCGGACAATATGTACCACCATGTCATCGGCGTGAATTCACCGTTCACCAAAGTGGCGGATGTGGGATGGAGTGTATCGGGTGAATATGCGAGCAAATTGCCTGATGCCCCGAACCCCGTCAGCTACATCTGGAATCTGGCCGGGGAGGAATATGCCACTGTATGGCTCGGTGCGGTGTATAACCGCAACGACGGAACGGGTAGGAAATACACCCAAGGCCCCGCCTTCACGCCGCAGGAAGTCTGGAACATCGATAATAAATTCGACGACGGGAAGCCGGGTACGGGGGTCGTCCACTCCGTGCATTGGTCCACCTGCACCACAGCCACGGCCAGCAACCAGTTCCTGACCGCGGAATATAAGTTGCAGGAGACGGAAAGTGTTTGCGCGGTGCGTATCGGGAACCTGTATTAAATTTTCAGCGATTCAACTCATAGAGCGCGATGGCAGCCGCGTTCGACACGTTCAGGCTTTCCATGCGGTCGGAGATGGGCAGTTTCACCAGCAGGTCGCAATGTTCGGCGGTGAGGCGCCGTAATCCTGCGCCTTCCGCACCCATGACCAACACGGTTTTCGCAGTCAGTTTGGCTTCGGCCAAGGTCTGGGTTGCCTGCCCATCCATACCAGCGCACCAGTAACCCTTTTTCTTCAGGTATTCCATCGCGTTCACAAGGTTCGGCACGCGCACATAGGGCATGGTTTCCAGCGCGCCGGAAGCGGATTTCGCCAATACTCCCGTTTCATCGGGGGCGTTATGCTTCATGACGATGACGCCCGCCGCGTCGAAAGCCGCGGCTGACCGCAGGATTGCGCCGATGTTATGCGGGTCTGTCACCTGATCGAGGATGACGATGGGACGTTCCGTGCGTGCGAGGTCGTCGAGATTGCCATCACCCAGCGGCGATACTTCAAGCGCGAGACCTTGATGCACCGCACCTTCAGGCAGCAATGCGGCGAGTTCTTCCGAAGTCACGACCTGCGCGCGCAGTTCAGCGGGTAGAGGGGGCAGGGTGGACGCGGCGTTCTTGGTGGCGTAAAGGCGTTTCAACTTGCGTTTGGGGTTCGCCAAGGCGGCTTCGACAGGGTGGCGACCATAGAGCAACAGGCCTTCCGGTTTACGCGGAGCAGAGGTGTTTTGTGGCTTTCTGCCAGAGGGTTGACCCGCCTGTTGCGGCTTGCCTTTGCGCCCGTCGGAAGGGCGGGATTTATTTTTATCCACAGGTTTTCGATTATTGCGCTGATTGTGCATTGACATGTGTTTTCATATCCGCTAGAAACTGGCGTCTCATCATGACGATTTCCCCTGTATCACCGCCTTAAGACGCTTCTGTTTGACACAGAAGCCAGCGGTCTGCAAGAGAAAGCGGATGGTGCTGGCGAATGTGGAGGGATGGCCGAGCGGTCAATGGCAGCAGACTGTAAATCTGCCCTCGCAAGAGTTCGAAGGTTCGA
The DNA here is from genome assembly GCA_016869895.1 of Alphaproteobacteria bacterium. Taxonomy (GTDB): domain Bacteria; phylum Pseudomonadota; class Alphaproteobacteria; order Rickettsiales; family VGDC01; genus VGDC01. The sequence continues at coordinate 340 of VGDC01000189.1, read as the reverse complement.
ATCCTTCTCCCTCCACCACTTTCGCCAAAAGATTCATCGCTGTGCTGGCGGGCGCGGCGAATGGGAATTCCCTAAGCGGGTGTAGCTTAGTGGTAAAGCTCCAGCCTTCCAAGCTGGCTATGAGGGTTCGATTCCCTTCACCCGCTCCATCCTTCCTGACAAGACCGGGGCGGATGTGGAAAACACAGTCTTACTTAAATGCTACTAAACATTCAGAGGATGTTACCGTCATGGGAAAAGAGAAGTTTGCACGTAATAAGCCGCATTGTAACATCGGCACCATCGGTCACGTTGACCATGGCAAGACGACGTTGACCGCAGCGATCACCAAGTACTTCGG
>VGDC01000188.1 GCA_016869895.1 Alphaproteobacteria bacterium | reverse complement strand
ATAAGCAAGGCGCGCAGCTGGTGAACCCGAAGGTCGAGATTTTCGAGGATATGGTCGGCACAGGCCCTGATGCGTGGGATAATCCGACGAAAGCGCAGGAGCTCGCCGAAGCGCAGTATAAAAAGGGTGCGGATGTCATCTTCGCCGCCGCTGGCGCATCCGGTATCGGGGTGTTGAAAGCCTCCTCGCTGGCTCCCAACCGCTATTCCATCGGCGTGGACAGCAACCAGAACGGCCTTTTCCCCGGCCATGTCTTGACCTCGATGATCAAGAAGGTCGATGTGGCGGTGTATAGCGGCTTGCTCGGCGTCGCCAAAGGCAGCTGGGATGCGGGTATCCTGAACCTCGGCCTGAAAGAGAATGCCGTGAGCTACGCGGTGGACGAGCATAACGAGCCGTTGCTGGAACCCGGCATGGTCGCCAAGGTCGAGAACGCCCGCCAGCAGATCATCGACGGCACACTTGAAGTGAAGATGTACACCCCATCGCGCTAAATACGCACAATCTAAGTGTGAAGTATGCCCCAACCCGCGCAGGAGCGCGGGGAGCCATCAGCCAGCGAAGCTGCGTTCCATGTGAAATGCAGGAGCATTTCACGGGAACAATCACTTCTTAAGAACTAACGTATGCCAGCCGTTCTGCGGATAGCGGCTGACGAAGCTCAAACCCGCAGCTTCATGCGCGGCGATGACATCCTTTTCCTGCCTGTCCAGCAGCCCTGAAAGGACTACCCAGCCTCCGTCTGCAAGGTGTTTCGCCAGTTCCGGCGCAAGCTCCACCAAGGGGCGCGCGAGGATATTCGCCACGATCAAATCATAAGGTGCGTGCTCGCCGATGAGCGGATGCTGATAGCCATCGCTCGTGCAGGTGATGAGCAATTCGGCTTCGCCGTTGATGCGCGCATTCTCTTCCGTCACACGCACGGCCACTTCGTCGATGTCCGCCGCCACCACAGGCTTCTGCCACAGCTTCGCCATCGCCACAGCCAAGATGCCAGAGCCACAGCCCATATCCAGCAGCTTGGTGAACCGGTGCGCCTGCCCCAAGTCGTCCAAGGCTTTCAAGCAGCCCGAAGTCGTCTCATGCTCGCCGGAGCCGAAGGCCATGCCCGCATCGATGAGGATAGGCGTGGTTTCCGCAGGAATCTCGCCCTTATAATGCGAGCCATAAATGAAGAACCGCCCCGCCTGCAACGGGGGGAAGCTTTTCTGCACCTCGCTCACCCAGTCTTTTTGTTTAAGGTACGTCACCTCGACCGCGCGCGCCTTCTCGCTCAGCTTCGCCAGCCGCGCCTTCACGTCTTCCATGGGCAATTCATGCTCGGTCAACACTTCGACGACCCATTCCACCCCGTCCACATCCGCCTCGAAGCTGGAGAAGCTGAGTGCCACATCGTCGAACACATCGTCCACCTCCGGCACGGCGGCTTGCATGATGATGAACCGCGTCGCCCAATAGCCTTCCAGCGCGCGGAACGGGTTCTCGTCATCATCGGGGAGGTATTGCATCGCTTAGCTTCCTATCAGTTGACGCCACGCGTCTTCGGTTAAAATCGTCACGCCGAATTCGGCGGCCTTTTTCGCTTTCGACCCCGCATCCGCGCCGACCACCACATAATCCGTCTTGGTCGATACTGACCCCGCAACCTTCGCGCCCAGCCGCTCTGCACCTGCCTTCGCCTCGTCTCGGCTCATGGTCGAAAGCGTGCCCGTGAACACCACGGTCTTACCCGCCACAGGGGAAGACGTGTTCACCGCCTCCGCGTCCTGCACCGTCAAATGCGCCGCCAGCGCGTCGAACAACGCACGGTTATGCGCCTCATGGAAGAACGCTTTCAGCGCATCGCCCACCGCTGAACCGATGCTGTCGATGGCGGTCAACTCCGCGTATGTCGCTTCATCCCCCGCCGCCAGTGCATCCATCGCCGTGCGGAACGCCGCGAAATTCTGATAGTTCCGCGCCAAGAGTCGCGCGGTCGTTTCCCCCACATGGCGGATGCCAAGAGCGTAAATCAACCGTGAAAGCGGCACATTGCGCGCCTTTTCGATGGCCGCGAACAGGTTATCCGCCGAAAGCTTGCCCCAGCCGGGCTTGTTCCGCAGCGGCGTCAGGCTTTCGCGGTCACGCGCTTCCAGCGTGAAGATGTCTGCAGGTTCACGGATAAGTTCTTCTTCCCAGAAAGCCTGCACCTGTTTCGCGCCCAGACCCTCGATGTCAAACGCTTCGCGCGCCACGAAATGCTTGAGCCGCTCCACCGCCTGCGCCGCGCAGATAAGCCCACCCGTGCAGCGGCGCACCGCCTCGCCTTCCTCGCGCACCGCCTCGCTGCCGCAGACGGGGCAGGTATGCGGCACATGGTATTTCGGCGCGGTTTCATCGGTGCGGGTCGCCGACACCACCTGCGGAATCACATCCCCCGCCCGCTGAATCGTCACCGTATCCCCGATGCGGATGTCCTTCCGCGCAATCTCGTCTTCATTATGCAGCGTGGCGTTGGACACCAGCACCCCACCCACATTCACGGGGCGAAGACGTGCCACGGGGGTCAGCGCGCCCGTGCGTCCCACTTGGATGTCGATGGCTTCCAGCACCGTTACCGCCTGTTCCGCAGGGAATTTATGGGCAATCGCCCAGCGCGGCGCACGCGCTACTTGGCCAAGGCGCGCCTGCCAGTCCAAGCGGTTCACTTTGTAGACAAGGCCGTCGATGTCATAGGCCAAACCGCTGCGCTTTTCCTGCACATGGTCATAGAACGCGTGCAACCCTGCCACCGTCGATTCCAGCCGCATTTCGGGCAGGTTCACCACGAATCCCCAAGCGGAAAGCTTCTGCAAGGATTCCCATTGTGTCTCCGCCAGCGGCGCAGAAAGCTCGCCCCAGCTATAGGCGAAATAGCTCAGTTTGCGCTTGGCGGTGATGCTCGCATCCAACTGCCGCAAGCTGCCCGCCGCCGCATTGCGAGGATTGGCGAAAACCTGCTTGCCCGCTTCTTCCTGAGCAGTGTTCAAAGCCACGAAATCGGCCTTATCCATATAGACTTCGCCGCGCACTTCCAGCACATCAGGCCAGCCGCTGCCTTTCAGCGTCTTGGGCAGACTGTCGATAGTGCGGATATTCGACGTGATGTCCTCGCCCTCTTCGCCGTCACCGCGCGTGGCGGCCTGCACCAGCTCACCTTTTTCATACCGCGCCGAGAAGGACAACCCATCAATCTTCAACTCCGCCACCAGTTCCAGCGTATCACTCTCCGGCAGGCTCAGGAAGCGGCGCACGCGGTCAAAGAAATCCACCACATCCTCTTCGCTGAAGGCATTCGCCAGCGACAGCATCGGCACGGAATGTTTGATTTTATTGAAGCCTTTGGCGGCTTTCGCCCCCACAGTCTGCGTGGGGCTGTTCTTCTGCGCGAGTTCGGGGTGTTGCTTTTCCAACTCCTCCAAACGGCGGCGCAATGCGTCATATTCCGCATCGGTCACAAGCGGTGCATCGTTCTGATAATAATGCTCGTCGTATTTTGCGATATCTTTGGAAAGCTTATCTATTTCCCGCTTTGCGTCATCCTTGGCAAACAAATCCATGCTCACCCCGCCAGCAGTTTTTTGGCAGCGGAGCGCGCCTCATCGGTGATATCCGCGCCGGAAAGCATCCTTGCAAGCTCCTCGCCGCGCTGCTCCGGTGACAGCGGCACCACGCTCGTGCGCGTATGCCCGTCTTCCACTTTCTTGCTGATGAACAGGTGATGCACGCCTTTTGCAGCGACTTGCGGCAAGTGGGTCACCACCAGAACCTGTGCCGTTTCTCCCAGCTTCGCCAGACGCTTACCGATGGCATCCGCCACCGCGCCGCCCGTGCCCGTGTCGATTTCGTCAAAGATTACAGTGGGTGTGGAGCGCAAATCGCGCATCGCGACCTTGAGTGCCAGCATGAAGCGCGAGAGTTCGCCGCCAGACGCGATTTTCGCCAGCGGAGCGGGTGGGCTACCGGGGTTTGTCGCCGCTAAAAACACCACTTTATCAGCACCTTCTGCCTGCCACGCGCTCTCAGATAATGGCTCGACGGAGACCTCGATTCGGGTGCCGCCCATCATCAAAGCGGAGAGCTCCGCCATCACGGATTCTTGCAAAATTTTGGCTGTTTTTTGGCGTTTTTTCGTCAGTTTTTGGGCATTTTCTGCGTATTTTTCGCGCGTTTTTCGCACGTTTTCTTCACTTTTTTCGAGTTCCGCACCTTGATTCTCCAAAACCGAGAGCTTATCCCTTGTAGCGACAAGTAATTCCGCCAAGGCATCGACGGTGCTGTTATGTTTCCGCGCCAATCCGCGCAAGGAGAACAGACGTTCTTCGATGCGCTCCAGCTCCAGCGGATTGAATTCACTTTCATGGGCGATACGGTTCAGTTCTTCCACTGCTTCGTCCACTTCCTGTGCCGCGCGTTCCAGCGTTTCATGGACGGCGGTCAAGCGCGCAGCATCAAGCGCAGTGGAGCGCGAGAGCATCCGCACCGCGGCGTGGAGGGAAGAGGCAACGGAGGTGCTGCCCTGCAATTCGGCGAGGGCGGAATTGATGGCGGCGATGCGCTTCTCCCCGCCCATCATATTCTGGCGTT
>VGDC01000187.1 GCA_016869895.1 Alphaproteobacteria bacterium | reverse complement strand
CAGCATCGCGCAAATTCTGGCTGCATAGCCCCTATATTCGTCTCTTGCGCCCAAAGAACCATTGATGCCGATGGGATCCCATTTTTCCCATAGGATAGCATCCACCTTTTGGCCGAATTCCTGATGGGGTGATTTCTCAGACAAGAATGAACCTAATCATTAAAGTGGTGCGGGTGGAGGGACTTGAACCCCCACATCGCATTTGCGATGCCTAAATGAGGCGTGGAATACCTCAGAAAGGATGAAAAATCAGGAATTCTAAGCAATGGTGGTGCGGGTGGAGGGACTTGAACCCCCACGCCTCGCGGCGTCAGAACCTAAATCTGATGCGTCTGCCAATTTCGCCACACCCGCACAAGTATGAGAGGACGGATTATACATATCCGCCTCCACGATGCCACATCTAAATCACATCGGGAAAAGCTTGCGAAAACGGCCGATGTCCTTTGCTGGCATCCGCACCTCCACCTTCAGCACATCCGAGCCTTCCGGTTGGTCGCAGGCGATAACCTTACCGTGGCTGTACAGCCATGCCAATGCCTGCCCGTTCGCCGTGGGAATGGCGAAAGTCTCATGGGCGAAGAGGGTTTTTTGGAGGGCATTCTCGACTGTTTTGAGCAGCTCATCCACACCCTGCCCCGTCAATGCGGAAATGGAGATATGCGAGAACTTCTCATCGGCGGGAGGTATTTCTTCCAGCAAGTCCACTTTGTTCCATACCTCAATGATATGGGATTCGAGGTCTTTCTCACCGCGCAGGCTTTTGAGGATATGCATCACATCGGCACGCTGATGAGTGGTGTCGGGGTGGGAGATATCACGCACGTGGAGGAGGATATCCGCCTCCACCACTTCTTCCAGCGTGGCGCGGAAGGCGGCGACGAGTTCGGTGGGCAGGTCGGAGATAAATCCTACCGTATCGGAGAGAATGACCTGCAGACCGGAATTTAGCTTGATGGCGCGGAGCGTCGGGTCGAGGGTGGCGAAGAGCTTGTCTTCGGCGAGGACGGACGCGCCGGTAAGGCGGTTGAAGAGGGTCGATTTTCCGGCGTTGGTGTATCCCACCAGCGCGACTTGCGGATAGGGTGCTTCATTGCGGCTTTTGCGATGGAGTTCACGGGTCTTCACCACGCTTTCCAGCTGCCGTTTGATTTTGGTGATTTCCTCGCCGATAACACGGCGGTCGGACTCGATCTGCGTCTCACCGGGGCCGCCAAGGAAGCCCTTGCCGCCGCGCTGACGCTCCAAGTGCGTCCAGGAACGCACCAAGCGGGATTTCTGATAGGTCAGCTGCGCCAGTTCCACCTGCAGCTTACCCTCATTGGTGCTGGCGCGGTCGGCGAAAATCTCAAGGATGAGTGCGGTGCGGTCTATGACCTTGGCGTTGAATGCTTTTTCGAGGTTGCGCTGCTGCACGGGCGAGAGCGTGCCATCGAAAATGACGAGGCCAATCTTTTCGGCTTCGACGTATTCAGCGATTTCCTCGACTTTACCTTTGCCGAGGAAGGTGGAGGGTCGCCGTATCGCTACGCTTGCGACCCTCGCATCCACGACTTCGAGGTTGATGGCACGCGCCAGACCTGTGGCTTCCGCCAGCCTGTCCTCCGCATGCCGCCCCTCTGCCCTTCCCTTCGGATTTTTGATGAAAGGGTGGACGACAAGCGTGCGCGTGGCAGGTACGGCGGTGTCTTCGGTCAATGCGTTGTGCCTTCGGCCTTATGCCTCTGCGCTCAGTGCATGGTCGTCGGCGAATTCCTCGTGGCCACCTTCGGGTTCGAAGAGGCGCACGTTCTCAGCCGGAACGACGGTTGCCATCGCGTGTTTATAGATAAGCTGCATCTGTGGGCCACGGCGCAGCACGACGGAGAAATTGTCGAAACCGGTGATGGTTCCCTGCAGTTTCACGCCGTTAGCCAGATAAATGGTCACAGGGGTCTTGTTCTTACGCAGTGCGTTAAGCAGCACATCCTGCACATTTTGGTTTTTCTCGGCCATTGTCTTCATCCTTTACACTATTTCATTATGCCACACTACCTGCATGGCGACAGATTCATGCCACTTCGCTTTGCGCCGCGAACAGCACGGAAAGATTGAACCTTCCGTCTTCGCTCGTGGCGGTGACAGTCCGCGAGGGTTCATTCCCCTGCATAACGCCCAGATGGATATTCGCCGCGTTCGATGCTCCCTTTAGGTCACCGAACGTTGCTTTCAGTATATCCTCCAGATCATAAGATTCCTGTACGCTGATCGCCACTTCCTCTATCGGGAACTTGATGGAGATATTGCGTTCGGACTTCTGCTTGCGCACCGCTTCGAGCAGCACGAGACAGTCTTTACCCGCCTTTTCGGCGGTTTCGTCGCGCGGATAATCCGCTGCGCGCGGCCATGTGCCGCGGGCGTGGATGGAACCCGCCGCCTGATGTTTGTCGTCGAAGACATAGCTGAACAATTCGTCCGTCACATGCGGCACGAATGGCGCGAACAGGCGCAGGATGCCGTCAAGGCAGTGGTAGATGGTATGCACCGCGCTCATGCGCGCCGCTTCATCCACCTCATTGCCGTAAACGCGGCTCTTCACGAGTTCCAGATAGTTATCGCAGAAGTCGTTCCAGAAGAAGTCCTCAACCGCCACGCGGGCATCGGAATATTCATAGGCCTCGAATTCCTTGGTCGCCTTCTCAATGGCGCGGTTCAGGCGCGTCAGAATCCAGCGGTCGAGCACTTCGCTGATGATGCCGGATTCCACTTCCGCCGCGGCAGTCGCAGGCGTGGATTTCAGGTGCGCCAAATGGGTCGCCACGAATTTCGTCGCGTTCCAAAGCTTATTCACCAGTTTACGGCCGATTTTCAGCACGTCTTCGGAGAAGGCCGTATCCGCACCGAGCTTGGAGGTCGATGCCCAGTAACGCACCACATCCGCGCCTTTGGTGGCGAGCAGGTCGGTCGGGGTGACGGTATTACCCTTGGATTTGCTCATCTTCGATTTATCGGCGGCCAAGCACCAACCGGAAATCATCAGGTTCTTCCACGGCAGCGAATCTTCATGCAGGTGGGACTTCACCAGCGTATAGAACGCCCAGGTGCGAATGATCTCATGCGCCTGTGGGCGCAGGTCTGCGGGGAAAAGCTGCTCGTGGCGTGCATGGTCATCCGCGAATTCCGCGTTGATGGCATGGGAGCTCAACTGCGGCGAAACCGAGCTGGTCGCCCAGGTATCCATCACATCCGCTTCAGGCTCCACCTCATCACGGGTATAACCAGCGGGCAAATCCACGAGCGGGTTTACGGGCAGTTGCGATTTATCGGCGAAGAGGATTTTGCCTTCCTCACCCGCGCGTTTGGAATACCACACAGGGAACGGCACGCCGAAATAACGCTGGCGCGAGATGCACCAATCCCAACTGAGACCGTCGATCCACTGATCCATGCGCACTTTCATATGCGGGGGGTGCCACTCGGCTTTCGCGGCTTTCGCTTTCAATGCGTCTTTATGGTCGAGGACTTTCACGAACCATTGATAGGTCGGCAGAATCTCCAGCGGCGCACCGGAACGCTCGGCGCATTTCACGGAATGCACGATGGGTTTGCTTTCCAGCAGATCGCCGGATGCTTTCAGCAATTCGAGGATTTTCTCGCGCGCGACAGTGGCCTTGAGGTTATTGAGCACTTCGCCGTGCTCGCCTTCGATGCCCGTCAACTTGCCGTATTTATTCAGGATAAGGCGGATTTCGAGGTTATGCTTGCGCCATTTTTCAATGTCCGCTTCATCGCCGAAGGTGCAGCACATCATAATGCCGGTGCCCTTTTCCGGCTCCACCGCCTCATCCGTCAGGATGGGCACGCGAATGCCGAAAAGCGGGGTGATGGCGGTCTTCCCTTTCAGATGCGCATAACGTGCATCATCGGGATGATAGAAAATAGCTACACACGCAGGAATCATTTCCGGACGGGTGGTAGCGATGACCAGTTTCTCATCCGAACCTTCCACCGCGAATGCGATGTCATTGAAGCTGCTGGGGAACTCTTTATCCTCCACTTCCGCTTGCGCGATGGCGGTCTGGTCGACCGGATCCCACAGCATCGGCTGCAACTTGCGGTAGACTTCACCCTTTTTGGCGAGGTCAAGGAAGGACATCTGCGAGATACGGCGGCTGGACGCGCTCACCGTGTGGTATTCCTGCTGCCAGTCCACACTCAAGGCGAGGGACTGGAACAATTCGCGGAACTCCGCGCGGGATTCTTCGCCCACCGATTCACACAGTTTGATGAAATCCTCACGGCTCATATCCGTGGCGCGCACCTTCTTGGTCTTTTCGACCAGACGCTCGGTGGGCAATCCGTTATCGTCGAAGCCCATGGGGTAGAACACGGTCTTGCCCGCCATACGCTGATAACGCGCGATGAAATCCGCCTGCGTATAGCTGAAGACGTGCCCCATGTGGAGCATACCGGAAACCGTGGGAGGGGGGGTGTCGATGACATAGGTCTGTTCACGCGGGAGGGTGTTTTCCCAGCGGTAAACGGAGGTATCGAGCCACGCTTTCTGCAAACGTTTCTCGGCTTCTGACGAATCATAATTTTCGGGCAGGTTTTTCATGTGGCTGTGCTTATTTTTGTTTT
>VGDC01000186.1 GCA_016869895.1 Alphaproteobacteria bacterium | reverse complement strand
CCTTGAACTCTCCAGGGTGTTGGCGCAGCACCACGGCGGAGGCGAGAATATCCGTCAACGGGGCTGCCCAGAAGAAAACCCCCCGCAGGTCGCGGCTTTGTTCTTTCATCGCCGCATGACCGAGCTCATGGGCGAGGATACCCTCGACCGTCTGTTTAGCCATCGGCGGCTTTTCTTCCACCGCACCGAGAGGAATGCTCAAATACGCTTGGGATTTATCATCGTGATCGACACCCATCAGCGTCTCGAAGCCATATTTGAAGTCTCTTTCATTCACGAAGATGAGTTCGTTGAATGCCGCTCCGCTCTTGGCTTCCAGCTCTTTGGCTTGTGTGGCGATGTCGACTAGCGTCTGTAAGCTTTCGGGATTGCTTGCTAGCCGCGTGTAGAGTGAGCTTGGGAATGCGAATTGCATCCCTGCCAGCTTCAACATCAATGTCGGGTTCTCATCTGTCATGCCCCCACCTTACCACCGCTTTATTACAGAATTATGGCGTGGAATGGTTTATTTCCGCGCCACATTCAACGCGGCGGATGCTTGGCTGACGGGCATCACCTCGATACGGTTGATGTTCACATGCGCGGGCAGGCTTGCGCTCCAGAACACGGCCTGTGCGATGTCCTCCGCAGTGAGTGCATTCGCTCCGGCATAGACGCTCCCCGCTTTTTCCGTGTCGCCCTTGAAGCGCACGGCGGAGAAATCCGTCTCCACCATCCCCGGTTCGATGTTCGTCACGCGGATGGGCGTGCCCACAAGGTCGGCGCGCAGATTCAGCGAAAATTGCTTGATGAAGGCTTTGGTCGCGCCATAGACATTCCCACCGGGATAGGCGTAACTCCCGGCGATGGAGCCGATGTTGATGATATGCCCCATTCCCCGCGCCACCATGTTCGGCAGCAGGGTGCGCGTGGCATAAAGCACGCCTTTGATGTTGGTGTCGACCATCGTTTCCCAGTCTTCCAGCGCAGCCGCATCGGCGCGTTCCAGCCCTAGTGCCAGCCCAGCGTTATTCACCAGCACATCCGGCGATAACTTGGTGAATGCCGCTTCCACGGCGGCTTTGTCGGTGATGTCCAGCACCAGTGTCGTCACTTTTCCTGCGTAGGCATCCGCCAATTCCTTCAGCAATGCCTCGCGCCGACCCGTAGCGATGACGCTTGCGCCCGCTTTCAGGAACGCTTCCGCGCAGGCCTTGCCGATGCCCGATGTCGCGCCCGTGACGAGCACGGTCTTGCCGCTGAAATCTTGGATGGGATAGGTCACAGTGCAGCCTCTGTCTTCTTCGCCGCATCCCACAGCGCGTCCATCTCTTCCAGCGAGGCTTCGTCTGGGGTGCGACCTTGCGCGCTTAACGATTGTTCAATGAAGCGGAAGCGACGCTCGAATTTACGGTTCGTGCCGCGCAGTGCCTCTTCCGGCTCGATGTCGAATTGCCGCGCTAGATTCGCGCAGACGAACAGAATGTCCCCCAACTCGTCCGTCAGCTTCTCTTTGCTTGCGCCTTCTGCCAATGCCTCGCGCAGTTCCGCTACTTCCTCATTCAGCTTGGCGAAGACGGGTTCAGGCGATGCCCAATCAAACCCCACCTTCGCGGCGCGCTTTTGCAGTTTGAGCGCGCGGGTGAGGGCAGGGAGTGCTTTCGGCACATTGTCCAATATCCCTGCCTGTTTACCCGCCTTTTCGTTGCGCTCCTCAGCTTTGATGGCCTCCCATGAGGCCGTCTGCGCTTCGGCGGTGCGGATTTCCGCTTCCCCGAACACATGCGGGTGGCGGCGGATGAGCTTCTGTCCGATGCCAGCGGCAACTTCGTTGAAATCGAAGAGATTCTCTTCTTTCGCCATCTGTGCGTGGAACACCACCTGCAAAAGCAGATCGCCCAGTTCCTCTTTAAGCCCCTGCATGTCTCCCTCGGCGATGGCATCCGCCACTTCATAGGCCTCTTCCAGCGTATAAGGCGCGATGGAGGCGAAATCCTGCTCGATGTCCCACGGGCAGCCGCCGTTTTTGTCGCGCAACCGCGCCATGATGGAAAGCAGGTCTTCGATAGGGCTGGACATGGTTTTTACTTGCAAAAAACGGGTGATGGAATACTCTCCGCGCATCCTAGCAACTCACCGCCATTTTGCCATGCATAAATTTGCAAATCCCGCGCGTTTCCAGCGCATGAGTGAAATCGCCCAGCCTTGGCTGGTGGCGATCACGCTGGCGTTGCTGGGCATCGGGGGCTATCTCGGGCTGTTCGTCGCTCCGCCGGATTATCAGCAATCCGAAACCGTGCGCATCATGTATATCCACGTTCCCGCCGCGTGGATGGCCACCATGGTGTACGCCACCATGGCCGCCGGAAGCGCCAGTTTCCTCATCTGGCGGCATCCTTTGGGTGATGTGCTCGCGCAGGCTTCTGCACCCATCGGTCTGTGGTTCACACTGCTCACCCTCGTCACGGGCTCTCTCTGGGGCAAGCCCATGTGGGGCACATGGTGGGAGTGGGACGCGCGCATGACCTCCGTGCTCATGCTGTTCTTCCTTTATCTCGGTTATATCGCGCTTTCCCAGAGCCTTGACACCAACGAGCGCAGCAAAAAGGTGCTCGCCGCCATGGCGCTTGTGGGCGTGGTTAACCTGCCTATCATCAAATTCTCCGTGGAATGGTGGAACACCCTGCACCAGCCGGCCAGCATTATCCGCACCGACGGGCCGACCATCGATTCCGCCATGCTGCGCCCCTTGTTGCTGATGATTTTCGGTTTCTTCACCTTCTATCTGGCGATTCTGTCGCTGCGCATGCGCACGATTCTGATAAACCAGAAAATCCGGCGGTTGCGCAGCCAGCAGTTTTAGGGTATATGAGCCGCCTATGACCTTTGTTGTTACCGATAATTGTATTCGCTGCAAATACACCGATTGTGTGGATGTCTGCCCCGTGGATTGTTTCTACGAGGGCGAGAATATGCTCGTCATCAATCCGGATGAATGCATCGATTGCGGCGTGTGCGAGCCTGAATGCCCCGCAGAGGCCATTTCCCCCGAATCCGACGAATTATTGCGCTGGGTCGAGCTTGGACGTGAGATGTCGGCGAAATGGCCGAATATCGCCGCGAAGAAGGATGCGCCAGCCGATGCCGATGAAATGGCGGGGCTTCCCAATAAGTTCGAGCGGTTCTTCAGCGACAAGCCGGGCGGCTGATGCCTGATAGTTGAGTGGACGTCCAGTCCCAACCATCCCGAATCGGGACTGAATTTTAAGCACTTTTTATCCATCCTCCGTAACCCCCTGTATTACAATTATGTGACATCTGGGGGAGGGGCGTTGCTTTTTGCCCAAAGTTCATGTATAAGTAATCCATCAATGAGTTTTACTGCGGCGCACAATACCCTGCGGGTGGCTCTTCAGAATAAGAATAAAATCATTCGAGACGTCGTTACGTGAGTTATAGGTTTATGTAAGCCTACACAGCATTTTGCTGGCTTCCGATGAAGTTTTACCGGGCGTTAAGCTCAAATTGGGGGAATGAAGTTCATGGCTAAAAAAGCAGTTTTCAAGATGAGTGACTACGTGGTTTATCCTACGCACGGCGTGGGCAAGATCATCAATGAAGAAACCCAATCCATCGGCGAAATCCAGCTCCGCGTCTTCGTGATCGATTTCGAAAAAGATAAGATGACCCTCCGCGTTCCTGTGAACCGCGCAGAAGCTGCAGGCCTCCGCCACATCAGCTCCGTCGAGGAGATCGTCAAAGCGTTCGACACCCTGAAAGGCCGCGCGAAGAAAAGCCGTGGCATGTGGAGCCGTCGCGCGCAGGAATACGAAGCGAAAATCAACTCCGGCGATTTGATTTCCATCGCGGAAGTCGTGCGCGACCTGCACCGCAATGTTGACCACGCTGAACGTTCCTACAGCGAACGCATCATCTATGAATCCGCACTTGGCCGTTTGGTCGGTGAACTGGCGGCTGTCCGCTCCATCGATTCCAAAGCCGCAGAAGTCGAATTGCTTCAGGTGCTGAAAGCTCAGGCTGCTTAATTTTTAGGCAACCAATCATTTTCAAAAGCGGCCTTGCCATCCGGTAAGGCCGCTTTTGTTTTGCTGGTTTTTTGTGTATTTTTGAAAAATGAAGCCCATTTTTACGCAATTTTTGAACGATTTTCCGCTGTTTTTTGACGAAAAAAGCACGAAAAATGCACAAAAAAATCCCCATTCTTGCGACGATTGGAACGCGCTCGGTTGCGAGGCTTTCGAGGCTGGTAATTACCCCACCGCCTTGAAATTCTTCAGCGATGCCATCCACTTAAGCGACCAATACCACCATTACATCCATTATGAATGCGCCGCGGTGTATATTCTCCGCGCGAAGTGGCACATGGAGCACGAAAATTGGGATGCCGCCAAGGCGGATTTGGCGGCGGCGATATTCCAAGATCATGGTGCGCCGCAGGCTCTGGCTTTGCGCATTTGGATTGCTGAACACATAGACAATAACCCGCAGGAATCTGCGAAGTTTACCCAACAACTAAGCCGATTTGCGCCTGACTATCTTGTGCCAGCAAGATGGCGGGAGGTGGGTGATTACAGTGGAATGTTGGCTGATGATTCAGCATGGCAAACGGCCATCCGCCACAAGG
>VGDC01000185.1 GCA_016869895.1 Alphaproteobacteria bacterium | reverse complement strand
AAGCTTTCGGGCAAATATACCGAAGCAGGCGTGGAGAACATGGTCAAGGAACTGCTGGAGAAGACCATTCAGATTCGCGAGAACGGCAGCGACCTGACGGGCAAACTTGCCGATTCCAAACGCGAAGTGGAAGAGCTGCGCGAGAACCTCGTGCGCATCACCGAAGAGGCCAACCGCGACGCGCTGACGGGTTTGGCGAATCGCAAGGCCTTCGACACTCATGCCCAGCACCTGCACGATGTGGCGATGGCGGGGGATGGCGAATTCAGCCTTCTGCTGCTGGATATCGACCACTTCAAGGTATTCAACGATAAATACGGTCATCAGGTCGGCGATGAAGTGTTGAAGATCGTCGCCCGTGAGATGATGAACGCCGTGAAAGGCCGAGACGTTGTCGCACGATACGGCGGCGAGGAATTCGCGGTGCTGCTGCCCTCCACGGGGCTGGGCGGCGCGCTCATCGTGGCGGAGAACCTGCGCAAGAACATCGCGGGGCATACGCTGAGCCGTAAGGACACCAAGGAAAGCTACGGCACCATCACCGTCTCCATCGGCGCGGCGCAGTTCCACGCGCCCAAAGACACGGTGGAAGCTCTTGTGCGCCGGGCGGATGAAGCGTTGTACCGCTCCAAGAAGGGCGGGCGCAACCGTGTCACACAGGAGACGTATCTCTTCGACAAGGCCGCCAACAAGGGCTGATTCCTGCTGCTGGCGCATATCTTATGCACAGCCTTGCAATTTACATTTGACTTTTCCGCGCACTGCTTCTAAAACTCACACTCCTTTGCCGCGAATAAGCACCACACATGCGGCCTGGGGCTTGTAGCTCAGGTGGTTAGAGCGCACGCCTGATAAGCGTGAGGTCGGCAGTTCGAGTCTGCCCAAGCCCACCATTTCCTTTCAGAATCCTAAAATATGCGCACCAAGCTCGCCGCTCTGACCGTTCTTGTTATGGGTTGGGCATCGCCCGCTTTCGCTGCGGATTTGCGTGCCACAGTGGATGCCGCCGTCCTGCCCGTCATGGCGGAACACCACATCGCCGGCATGGCCGTGGCGGTGACGCATAACGGCAAACGCCACTTCTTCAATTACGGCGTAGCCTCCCGTGAAACGCAGTCCCCCGTCAGCGAGAACACGATTTTTGAGCTAGGGTCTGTCAGCAAGACATTCAACGCGACTTTAGGCGGCTATGCCGAGGCCAAGGGCAAGCTTTCCTTTGCGGCGCATCCCGCGGAATACCTGCCGCAGCTGAAAGGCAGCGCGGTGGATGCCGCCACGCTGCTGCACCTCGGCACCTACACGGCGGGTGGTTTGCCGCTGCAATTCCCCGATGGTATCGCTGGTGACGCACAGATATGGCGCTATTTCCAGCAGTGGAAGGCCGATGCCGCGCCGGGCGTGCAACGGCGATATTCCAACCCCAGCATCGGTCTGTTCGGGCGTATCGCCGCCGTTTCGCTGGGTAGTGACTATGCATCGCTGATGGAGACGGTACTTTTCCCTGCGCTGGGTCTGGAGCGCACCTATATCCACGTTCCCGCGACCGCGATGGACGGTTATGCATCGGGTTATGACAAGCAGGATAAGCCGGTGCGCGTCACCCCCGGTGCACTCGATGCCGAGGCGTATGGCGTGAAATCCACCGCGGCGGATATGCTGCGTTTCGTTGAAAGCAACATCGCCCCTGATAGCACAGATGCTGCCGTGAATCGTGCCATCCGCGCGACGCATATCAGCTATTTCGATGTAGGGAAAATGGTGCAAGGGCTGGGCTGGGAGCAATATCCGTATCCACTGTCGCTGGATGCGCTGCTGGCTGGGAACTCGCCGGAAATCATCCTGCAACCGCAGCCTGTGAAGCGGATTCGCTTTCCCGCGCTGCCTACAACGCCGACCCTGTTCAACAAGACCGGATCGACGGGTGGATTCGGGGCGTATGTCGCTTTTGTGCCACAAGAGCGCATCGGGATTGTCATCTTAGCTAACAAGAATTACCCCATCCCCGCCCGCATCAAAATCGCCCATACGGTTTTTGAGCAGTTGAGCGCATCGGATAGAATTTACGCCGAATGATGCGTTTTGTCTGAGTTAGATTTTTAGGTTATAAAGCAGATGGTGTGAGGTTGGCATTTCGAGACTGCCAAGCCATTATTTATTTTTTAGTGCCTTGGAGGGCTCAATGGCGTTGTTTCTGCAATCATTGCCTACAGTTATCATCTTGATTGCCGCTTTTTGCGGAAGAAATTGGCTTGTTGCAAGAATAAAAAGTGGCGTCGAACATGATTTCAATTCGAAACTTGAGAATCTTAAAGGCGAACTCCGTGCCAAGGAAAATGAAATATCGACTTTGCGCGATACAGTGTTTACTGGGAGAAATCAAAGACAAGCATTGGTAGAGAAACGTAAGATTGAGGCAATAGAGGCTGTTTGGAAATCAGTAGTAGAATTGGGCAAATTCAAAGCTCTTGCGGGTGCTATGGCAATAGTGAAGTTTGAAGCCGCCTCACAAGAGATTTCCAAGAATCCAAATGTTAAGCATTTCTTTGAGACAGTGGCCAAACTCGCTCCAAAAGTTGAAGATATGTCTACTATTTCAGCTCCTAATGAGCGACCTTTTATTTCACCAGTTGCGTGGGCTTATTTTTCTGCTCTTCAAGCCGTTCTCACAGGCGCATATGCAAAAGTTAAAATACTAGAGGCCGGCGTGCAGGATTCACACAAATTAATAAATCATGAGCGCGAAAAAAAATTACTAATTACTGCTCTTCCACACCAGAAAAGTTATATCGAGCAATATGATTCAACTACATATTATTATTTGATAGATGAGTTAGAAGAAAAGCTTTTAAAAGAACTCCAAAATATGCTTGCGGGCAAAGAAAGTGACGCTGAGAATGTTCAGCGCGCAAAAGAATTACAAAAGCAAATTAAAGAAAACGAAGCCGACAGTGTTTCACTGAATGTTTAGTGAATTTCAGCGTACTTCGTCCCCACCCCCAAACCGCTGGACAAACCCGCGGGAATGCGATACTTATCGCGCTTCCTATGATACCCGTTTTAACCCCTGTTTTTTCTGATGGAAGGGTGAGAAATTGTCCGCAGTATTGATCATTGGCGCTGGCGCCGCAGGTTCCGTTGTCGCGAAGAAATGCGCGAAGAACCGCCATGTCTTCTCCCGTATCCACCTCGCCAGCCGCACGCTTTCCAAGTGCAAAGCGGTGCAGGCCGAGTGCGAATCCGAAATCACCGTCTCGCAGGTCGATGCCGATAACGTCGCCGAGACCGTCGCGCTCATCAAGGAATTCAAGCCCGACCTCGTGGTGAACATGGCGCTGCCATACCAGGACCTTCCCATCATGGACGCGTGCTTGGAGACCGGCGTGAATTATCTCGACACCGCGAACTACGAACCCAAAGACGAAGTGAATTTCCACTACGGCTGGCAGTGGGCATACGAAGACCGCTTCCGCGACAAGGGCATCCTCGCGGTTCTCGGCTGTGGTTTCGACCCCGGCGTGACCAACATCTTCTGCGCCTATGCCCAGAAAGAACTCTTCGACGAAATCCACACCATCGACATCATCGATTGCAACGCGGGCGACCACGGCAAGGCCTTCGCCACGAACTTCAACCCGGAGATCAACATCCGTGAAGTGACCCAGCGCGGTAAATACTGGAAAGACGGCAAGTGGATCGAGACCGACCCGCTCAGCATCAACAAGATGATCGACTATCCTGAAGTCGGCCCGAAGAACTCCTATCTCATCTACCACGAGGAATTGGAGTCCATCGCGAAGCACTTCCCGCACCTGAAACAGGCGCGTTTCTGGATGACCTTCTCCCAGCAGTACATCACGCATTTGACGGTGCTGCAGAACGTCGGCATGACCCGCATCGACCCCATCATCTATGAGGGCAAGGAAATCGTGCCGTTGCAGTTCCTGAAAGCGGTTCTGCCTGAGCCTTCCTCCTTGGCGGATGGCTACACCGGCAAGACCTCCATCGGTTGCGTCATCGAAGGCATCAAAGACGGCAAGCAGCGCAAGGTGCTGGTCTATAACGTCTGCGACCACGAGCAGTCCTTCAAGGAAGTCAAGGCGCAGGCCGTGTCCTATACTACCGGCGTTCCCGCTGCGACGGGCGCGATGATGGTGCTGCAGGGCTTGTGGAGCGGCGTCGGCGTGCGTAACGTCGAGCAGTTCGACCCCACTCCGTTCTTGGACGAGTTGGCGAAGCAGGGTCTGCCTTGGCACGTGAAGGAATTGCCCGTTTCCGCTGCGGGTGCTGACCCTTTGGCTGAAGCGCACAATGCTGCCGCTTAAGGATATACAGACTCCGGCCTATGTGATGGACGAAGCAGCCCTGCTGCGTAACCTTGAATTGCTGAAAAGCGTCAAGGAAGCGGCGGGCTGCTCCATCGTTCTCGCGCTCAAATCCTTCGCGGTCTATCCCTTGTTCCCGCTCATGTCGCAATACCTCGACGGCACCACTGCCAGCGGGATTTACGAGGCGCGTCTGGGCAGGGAGGAGTTCGGCGAGGAAGTGCACGTCTATTCCCCCGGTTTCGACGATGCCGAGATGGAGGCCTTGCTGCCCATCGCCAGCCACATCAGCTTCAATTCCGCGAATCAGTG
>VGDC01000184.1 GCA_016869895.1 Alphaproteobacteria bacterium | reverse complement strand
CTTCGCGTTCCAGCATCTCGGTGAGCGCGCCGCCCAACGAGTAGCCCACATGCACGATGGGCACATCCTTTTCAGGGTGGAGTTTATGGATACTCGCCAGCGATTCTTCCATGAATTCCTTGGCATTGCGCGCCGCCACAGGCCGATGCCCGTTCACCATCTTGCCGATGGTGGCCACATCGCCCGTATCATCGGAGCAGAGGTTATAGATGAAATACTGCGGCTTGCCGTCAATCTCCGCTTTGAAGAGCGCACCGTCAAAACCCGTATTGCTGTTATGCTCGCGCGCCAGCAACGTCCATTTGTAGGTGAGTTTGCGGTCGTCCTTCCAACGCGGTGGCTTGATGGGGATGACCCCGCGCTTCGCGTTCAGCCGCGTGATGAACTTGAATTTACTCTCTAAGGATTCGGCAGGGTCTTGGGTGGTGTCCACCGCCGCCTCGTCCTGCTGCTGCAATTCCAGCACGGGGAACGGCTGCACCAGCTTCGTCAGGTCGAGCAGCACCTCGCGCTCCAGCGCGTATGTGCCTATCTTCAGCGTTTCCGTCCGGTTATTCATCATACCCGTCCTTGTTTCGGTTTATGCGAGAATGCCGTCCTGCATCCGCACGATGCGGTCCATCCGCCCCGCCAGTTCCATGTTGTGCGTGGCGATGAGCGCCGCCACGTTTCTTTCCTTTGCGATGCGCAGGAACAGGTCGAACACCTCATCCGCCTTGTGCGGGTCGAGGTTTCCGGTCGGCTCATCGGCCAGCACCACAGCAGGGTCATTCGCCAGTGCACGGGCGATGGCCACGCGCTGCTGCTCCCCGCCCGAAAGCTGCGAGGGACGATGGGTCAAACGATGGCCGAGGCCGAGCGCGGTCAGTAGTTCTTCCGCTTTGCCATGCGCCGCCTGTTTGGTCACACCCTTGATCATCTGCGGGAGGATGACATTCTCCACCGCCGAGAATTCGGGCAACAGATGATGGAACTGATACACAAAGCCCAAGTCCTGCAAGCGGCGCGCAGTGCGCAGTTTGTCACTGCCGCTGTCCACGGGTTTTCCCGCCAGCACGACCTGACCGGAGGTGGGTTTATCCAGCAATCCGGTGATTTGCAAAAGCGTCGTTTTGCCGCTGCCCGAAGGGCCGACAAGTGCCACCACTTCGCCGCGTTTCAGCGTCAGGTTCGCACCGCGCAACACTTCCAGCGTTTCTCCTGCCTGTTTGAAATGGCGGGTGACGTTCTCAAGTTGAAGGGCTATCTCACTCATATCGCAATGCCTCCGCAGGGTCGAGTTTCGCGGCGCGGCGCGCGGGATACCATGTGGCGGCGAAGGACAGGCCAAGCGCCATGCCAGCGACCTTGCCCACCTGCGTCCAATTCACCTCGGCGGGAAGTTTCGAGAGGAAATAGATTTCCGCTGCGAAGAGGTCTGTGCCCGTCATGCTTTCCAGCCCATGGCGGATGGATTCGATATTCAATGCGAAAGCCAGCCCAAGCGCCACGCCGAAAATCGTGCCGACCACGCCGATGCTCGCCCCGCAGATGAAGAAGACCCGCAGGATAGACCCGCGCGATGCGCCCATGGTGCGCAGGATGGCGATGGCCTTGCCTTTGTCGCGCACCAGCATGATGAGGCTGGAGATGATGTTGAACGCCGCCACCACGATGATGAGCGTCAGGATGAGGAACATCACGTTGCGTTCCACTTCCAGCGCGTTGAAGAACTGCTGGTTGGTGTATTGCCACGGCAGGGATTGCAGCTCTTTGCTGTATTGCTTGCCGATGTTCCGCGCGATGATCTCCGCCGCGTTCACATCATGCAGCATCACTTCGATGCCCGAAACCGCCGTCTCCTCGCCGCGTGTCAGCTTGAAGAACACCTGCGCTTCCTCGAACGGCATGATGACAAGGCCGGAATCATATTCGAACATCCCCACGTCGAACAACGCCACGATGGGATAGGGCTTGATGCGCGGCATCATCCCCGCAATGGTCGCGCGGCCTTCGGGGGAGATGAGCGTGATGGAATCACCGATGCCGAGGCCGAGTTTATAGGCCAGACGCGAACCGATCATCACGCCTTCGCCATCCTTGAACAGTTGCAAGTCACCCTTGACGATATGGTCGGCCAGCAGCGGCTTCAGCGAGATGTCTTCCGCGCGGATGCCATTGACCATCGCGCCCTGCGCCACGCCATTGGCCGACACCATCACCTGCCCTTCGACCACGGGCATGACGGATTTCACGCCATCCAAACCGCGGATTTCGGTGACGTATTTATCGTAATCATAAATCGCGCCGTAGTTGCCGTGGATGCTGATATGCCCGCTGATGCCGAGGATGCGCCCCAGCAGTTCCGTCCGGAAACCGTTCATCACCGACATGACCACGATGAGCGTCGCCACGCCGAGGCCGATGCCCAACAGCGAGAACGCCGCGATGACCGAAATGAATCCCTCCTGCCTGCGCGCACGCAGGTAGCGGAAGGCCAACATCCATTCAAAGGCTTTGATCATGCTGCTAACTTCTTTGGAGTGGTTGCGCTGACGCGTTCAATGGCTTCCGCGAAGCTCACTTCCACCTTCTCGCCCGTCTTGCGGTTTTTCAACTCGACCACACCGGATTTCACGCCGCGAGGACCGACGACCAGCTGCCACGGCAGACCAATCAAATCCATACCGGCGAATTTCTTGCCCGCGCTGTCATCCGTGTCGTCATACAGCGTCTCCACACCCGCGAGATGCAGCTTGGAATAGATTTCCTCTGCGGCTTTGGTGCATTCTTCATCGTTGGCGCGCATATTGATGAGACCGACCTGATACGGCGCGACGTTCTCCGGCCAGATGATGCCGCCCTCGTCGTGGCTCGCCTCTATGATGGCGCCCAGCAAGCGGGACACGCCGATGCCGTAAGTGCCCATCTGCACGCGCAGTGGCTTGCCATCCGCGTCCGTCACATCCACGTTCATCGCATCGGTGTATTTCGTGCCGAGCAGGAAGATATGGCCGACTTCGATGCCGCGCGCGGTGCGGAGTTTATCGGCGGGAACAGGGCATTTCGCAGGGTCGTGCAACTCGTCAGCGGCGGCGTATAGCTCGCGCATCTGCTCGCTGGTGACGTTCAGTTTACCATCGCGGATGTCATCGAACGCGGGGTCGTAGTAAACCTGACTTTCGCCGTTCTCCGCCAGCACCTGAAACTCGTGGGACAGGTTGCCGCCGATAGCGCCGGAATCCGCCGCCACAGCGATGGAGGTCAACCCCAGACGCTTGAAGATGGCGTGATAGGCGTCATACATATTTGCGTATTCACGGGTCGCGTCTTCAAGGCTGCTATGGAAGGAATAGCCATCCTTCATATAGAACTCTCGGCCACGCATCACGCCGAAACGGGGGCGGATCTCATCGCGGAATTTCCATTGAATCTGGAACAGGTTAAGCGGCAACTGCTTATAGCTTTTCACGAATGTGCGGAAGATGTTGACGATCATCTCCTCGCAGGTGGGGCTATACAGCAATTCACGCTCATGGCGGTCGTTGAAGCGCAGCATTTCCTTGCCCAGCGCATCATAACGCCCCGATTCTTTCCACAGGTCGGTGGATTGCAGCGTCGGCATCAGCAAGCGCACGCAACCCGCTTTCTCCAGCTCTTCGGACACGATGGTCTCCACCTTGTCCAGCACGCGCAGGCCCAGCGGCAGCCAGCTATACAGGCCGGAAGCCTCCTGTTTAATCAACCCTGCGCGCAGCATCAGCCGATGCGAGACGATTTGCGCCTCGACGGGGTTTTCTTTGAGGAGCGGCAGGAAGAACTTGGACAGACGCATGGATTCACCAATACAAATCGGGTTTTCGGATGCCAAAGGCATACCCGCAAAAACCGCATTTGTAAATCATCGCGTCATGCTTCTGTCATAAAGTTGGTGTATGATGCCTTCAACAACAAAGAGGCTCGCCATGTTCCTGAACGAAAAACAAACCTCTGCGCTCGAAAAATCCGGCGGATTGATTCTCGATCAGCTCGTGGCGGTTCGCGCCATCACCCCAGAGCAGCAGGGCAGCATCCTCGCGCAACAAACTGCGATAGAGCGTGAAACGGGCAATAAGCCTTTCGTGGGTGAATTGCTGGAGAAGAACGGCATCGACACCCGTGGCCTGAAAAACGAACTCCTCGACCTGCAAGCCACCTCGCGCGCTGTGCTCGCCTCGCGCGGTGAAACCAATGCCCTGTCCCGCGCGGAAGGCCCGCAAGGCACGGTTTACCTGCAAGATGGCGTGCCCGACAATAAATGGACGAAGGCGGATTTGGAGTCCACTGACCCCGCGAAGCAGAAAACCGCGAAGTTACAGACGCAACTACAACAGACCAAGGTGCTCATCGCCGTGGCGGATAAGCTGGAATCCCATGGCGTGAAGCTGCCAGACGCGACATTCGATGCCATTCTTGCTTCGCAGGATGTCGCGCGCGAAGGTTTCGCTGATGCCATCCGAGGTGTGAAAGCCAAAGGCGTGAACACCGCCGCATTGGAAGATGCTTATTACGCGCTGCCACCCGCAACGGAGGTCAAATCCGCTTCGCGCTCCAATACGGAAGTCGCAGAAGGCATCACCGCAGGGGTACGCACACTGGAAAGCAAGGGACTACTCA
>VGDC01000183.1 GCA_016869895.1 Alphaproteobacteria bacterium | reverse complement strand
CATCGCTCCCGATCCGGCCATCTCCATCCTCCCCCCGAAAATCACCTTCGGCACGGTGCGCATCAGCAACCTTGAAGGCGCGTCAGTGAAGGATTTCTTCACGGTATCCAACGTCGAAGTGCCGCTGAAAGCAGGTTCGCTGTTCACTTTCTCGCCCAAGCCGTCTGAAATCATCCTGGATGGCGCGGTGATCGATTTTGAAGCGCTGCCTGGTGGTCGCAAGAACTGGCAGTTCACGGGCAAGCAGCAGGACGGCGCGGCTTTCCATGCTTATTTCTCGCAAGTGCCCTTGCGCCTGCGCAACTCCGTGTTGCGCTATTCCAATTCCAACACGGGAGCCACCACGCAAATCAATGGTCTGGACGGTGTGCTGGCCTATGAGGACGATGGCAAGCACCTGACCTACAACGGGGATGTGGCGCTTGCATCCGGCGATGCGAAACTGTCTGCGCGCATGCAGGCGATTGACCTGACGCAGGAGACCACACCGGATGTGCCGCTGGAATTCACCATCGAGCAAAGCGCGACCAAGGTCGTCGCCAAGGGCACGCTTGCCGCTGCTAGCCGTGAGCCTGAATTCGTTGGCGACATCGAATTCGCGCTGCCCGGCATCAGCCATGTCATCTCGTATTTCGCCCTTGCCGCAGAAACCGCTGTTCAGCCCGCACCGGACGATAACGGTAAATTCGAAGCCAAAGGCAAGATCAACATCGGCATCACGCGCGTGCAGTTGACCGACCTGAATGTTCTGGCCACCGGCGGTGATGCGATTCCCGTGCTGAAAGGCGTCGCGGATGTGGAATACCAGTTCGGTAAACAGCCGGTGCTGAATTTCTCACCATCCTTCGAATCGGTCGATTTCGATTACTTGCGCAAGACCTATGTGAGCATGCTTCCCCAAAGCCTCATCACCCCCGGGGCAGAAGCGAAGAAAGAGGACACATCCGCTTACGGTAACGACGATGAGCCTTCCAACGAGAAGAAGGGCATGACATGGCGCCAGTTCATCGGTGTCGTCAACGCGAACCTCAACCTGAAAGCCGATAACCTCATCTACAATGGCCGCAGCATCAAAGCTATCGAAGTGCAGATGGAAGCCAGCAAAGGCATCTACCGCCTGAATCTGGGGCGTGCGAACCTGCCCGGCGAAACATGGCTGGTCTTCTCCGGCATCGGCCAGAACACCGAGCGCGGCCTTGTCTATGACGGCAAGATGGAGATGCAGGGACGCAAGATGGAGGAGTTCATCGCGCTCTTCGCCCCGCGTGACGTCAGCGTTCCGCCTGTGGAGCTTGGCCTCTTCGGCTTCCGAAGCAACCTTGCGGGCACGCCCGATCAGTTCCGATTGTCCGAGATGCAGGGTCGCGTGAGTGAAACCCGTCTTGCCGGTGCGCTCATCTTTCATCTGGGGGATCGCCTGCGTCTGGAATCGTTCCTGCGCGTCGCCGGCATGAATATGGACACGGTGAAAAAAGCGTTCAACTACCTCAGCCCCAAGGATGAGCGGGTCGAGCAGGTGGCTTCCAGCGTCGGTGGTGAGCGTCTGTTCGACGCGGAATACATCAACAACCAGTTCCGCTGGCTTTCCGCCGTGCCGCTCGATATCAACGCCGATTTGCTGCTGGAGAACTTCGTGCTCTTCGACCGTAAGGGCGATCGCGCGCAGGTGACACTGGATGTCGGGCTTGGCGAGATTTCGCTGAAGAACGTCAACGCGCGTTACAATAACGCCGACATCACCGGAAACTACGCGCTGAAAGTCGAAGCGGGTCAGAACCCGCTGATCACCATCAGCGGCACGGTGAGCGAATTGAATCTGGCGGATCTGTTCCCCGGTATCGCACGTGTGCAGAACGAAGAAGAGTGGCAGAAGTTCCTCGATGATCCTATCGATCTGATGCTCTTCCAGACGTGGCGCGCCTCCATCAATGCTAATGTCGCGAAACTCTATGTGCGTAATTACGAGTTTGAAGACGTGGATATGACCGCCACGCTCGATAAGAATACGCTTAGCATCGAGAAACTGCGCGGCAAGCTCTGGAACGGTAATGTCCAGCTGCTTTCCACCGCGAAGGCGGGCACGATTCCGGCCTTGTCCATGTCCTTTGTCATGGATAACGCCAACCTCGTGCGTCTCAGCCAGATGACCGCGCTGGTCAAGCACGCCGCAGGGCAGATGAGCATCCGCGGCCAGCTCACCACCTCCGGTGTGTCACTGCGTTCGTGGTTCCATAACGCCACGGGCGCGGTCTCCGTCGTCGGGCAGGAAATCTCCATTCAGGGCTTCGGTCTGGCCACGCTGGCCCGCGCGGTTCCCGTTGCAAGGGCGGTCGCCGACCTCGTGAAAGCCAAACGCGGCGCGCTGGAAGGCGGTGTGGCGCGTCTGGCGTCATTGGAAGGTCAGTTGACCATCGCCAACGGTTTGCTGGATGTGACGCGCGCGGTCTACACCTCCGAGGAAGCGAACGGCACGGTGGCAGGCAAGATCGACCTGATTAATGAATCCATCGACCTTGCGACTCAGTTCTACCTGCACTCCACTGCCGTGGGCGGCACGACCCCGCCGAAGATGACCCTCTTCCTCAAAGGGCCTATCGACAGTGTGCAGAAAGATATCGAGATGCAGGAAGTGGAGGGTTACGTCGCCCGTAAATCCGCCGAGCGCACCTTGCAGGTACCGTGATTGCTAAACCCTAACTAAGCCGAGTTTTCATGTTAAAAGCGATCACGAAAGATGCGGAAGCCCGTCTGGTGGAGATGGTTGAGTCCCTGAAGGAGCAACCGACCGGATGGCGCACACTGCATTTCCGTTTCTCGCGCTTGTTGGAGCATTATAAAAGCGATTATCAGGTGAAGATCGCCGTCAACCTCATCACGGATTTGCTGCGCGAACCGGATGGTGCGATTTTCGTCTGCTCGGATTACGACATCATCATCCTTGCCAAAGGCGCGCAGAAATCGAACCTTGAAAAAGTGGTCTTCCAGCTGCGTTATCTCTTCATGGATGATCCGCTGGCCTATAATGCCGATGGGCAGGAGAATCCGGATTTCTCGACCATCTATGACCTTAGCATCGAATTCGATGATTTTTCCGTCAGCACCCGCCGCAAGCTGGGCGCATCGGCTAAATCGGAAGTGTTGGAGAACCTCATCAGCGGAGGTGCGGGCGCACAGTCCAAAACCGGTGGCGCATCGTCTTCCGCGCAGGCCACTGCTGCGCGGCGCATCAAGCCCATCACCCCCGTGCGTCTGGCGACCATCGAGCGTGATCTTCTTCCGGCTGACTTGAGCCGCGTCATCCGTAAACAGTCGGTCTGCGCCGCGCCGGAGAACAAGCCCATCCGCCGCGTGTTCGACGAGTTGTACATCAACATCGCGCACCTCCGCCAGATTCTGATGGCCGATGTGGATTTCACCAGCAACCGCTGGCTGTTCAAATACCTCACGCAGCTGCTCGACGAGAAGGTGTTGACGCTGCTGCGCCATAATCCGAACCGCTATTTCGATATGCCTGTCAGCATCAACCTGAACGTCGCGACTTTGCTTTCCGAGAAATTCGCCGAGTTCGACGCCGCCATCAAACCTTCGGTGAAAGTGTCGGTGGTGCTGGAATTGCAGGTGGCGGATGTCTTCTCCGATATGGAGGCCTTCATCGTCGCGCGCGATACCGTGCAGAAGATGGGGTATCGCGTCTGCCTTGATGGCCTGACGACCCTCAGCTTCCTGCAGGTCGACCGCGAACGTCTGGGCTTCGACCTTGCAAAACTGCAATGGAACGCCGATGCGGAGACGGATCTGCTTTCCGACGAGAACCGTGCGATTTCCGATGCGGTCACCCGCTGCGGCGCGAACCGCATCATCCTTTGCCGTTGCGACACCAAAGAAGCGGTGGATTACGGCAAGGCCATGGGCATCTCGCTCTTCCAAGGGCGTTATCTGGATCGCACCCTGAACCCCAATGCTAAAGTAGAAAACTAAGAATCATGGCTGAAATACTCATCACGCTCATCTGGACGATCGCGCTCGGCGTGTCCGTGGGGAATTACGCCACGTCTTTCGTTTACCGTATGCCTAAAGGCGAATCCCCCTTCACCAAGCATCCTTACTGCGGCGGTTGCGGCACGATGTTGCAGGTGAAAGACCTCTATCCCGCCGTGTCATGGCTGCTGCTGCGCGGCAAGTGCCGTTATTGCTCGATGGAGATTCCATCCGTCTATTTCTGGACGGAGGTGTTCACGGCTGTCATCTTCGCGCTAGGTGCGCTCAGCCTCGGTTTCAACCAGTCCTATGTGCTGCTCATCATCGGCGGTACTTGCGTGGTGACGCTCTGGGCGCTGGAATACCGCGTGAAACAGATATTCTATTCGGTGCTCATCCTCATCGCCGCCATCGGCGTCATCAACCGCACCTTGCTCGACGGCAGCATCTATCCTGCGGCTTATGGCATCCTCTGGGGTGCGGGCATCCCGATGATCTGGTGGCGGTTGCGCCAGCCGAAGGATAACCTGAACGGTGAGAAAGAGCGTATCGCGTTGCCGCATTCGGTGGCGCTGGGCGCAACGGCAGGGGCGTGGTTCGGCTCGTTCGGTCTGGCTGTCTTCGTGGTGGTCTGGGTGATGCTGTCTTTGCTGTATAAA
>VGDC01000182.1 GCA_016869895.1 Alphaproteobacteria bacterium | reverse complement strand
GTGGCCTCTTCGGTGAGGTTCACATAGATGGTCGAAAGGATGCCACGGTTCATGGGCACGAGATGCGGCGTGAAGCTGATGACGACATCCTCGCCCGCCACAATCGAAAGCCCCTGCTCGATCTCCGGCATATGGCGATGTTTCCCGATGCCGTAAGCACCGATGCCTTCGTTCACTTCGCTATACAGATTTCCCAGCTTCACCGAACGCCCCGCGCCCGTAACACCGGATTTCGCATCCACGATGATATTCTCGTGTTTGACGAGCCCTTTTTCCAGCAGCGGCACGAGCGGCAGTTGCACGGAGGTGGGATAGCACCCTGGGCAGGCGATGAGCTGCGCTTTGCGGATGTCGCGCGCCGCCAATTCGCTGAGGCCATAGACCGCTTCTTTCAACCGCGCGGCATCATGGTGCGGTTCATTGTACCACTGTTCATAGGTCGCTTCGTCCTTCAGGCGGTAATCCGCCGAGAGGTCGATAATGACCACATGGTCGGGGATATTCGGGATGGCCTTCTGGCTCGCGCCATGGGGCAGACAGCAGAACACGGCTTCGATGTTCGTCCAATCAAGGGATTCGATGGTGGTGAGTTTCGGCAAGCCCAAATCACGCAGATGGGGATAGACCTCCGCCGCTTCGAGACCCGCTTTTGAATCGCCCGTCAGCGCGACGATATTCGCGTGGGGATGGTTCTCGAGCAAACGGAGCAGCTCTGCTCCCGTATAACCCGATGCACCCAAGATGGCGATATTGATAGGTGTTGTCATTTATTCTTTCCCTTTGATAACGGCATACACTGAATACAGAACAAAAAGAGCTCCTAAAATAACAACCAAAATGCCTGTTGAATTTGGATTGCTTAACCACATCCAAGCAAATATGAGAAATGCGAACAATGCGCCTCGAAATATTGATGCTTTCCACAACTTTCTAATCAGAGCCATAGTTTCCTCGCACTCCAAACAAAAAAGAGGCGCTTTGCAGCGCCTCTTTTCGTAACGGTATCCGTATAAACCAATTCTTAGCGCTTGGAGAACTGGAAGCTCTTACGGGCTTTCTTACGGCCATACTTCTTACGCTCGACAACGCGGCTGTCGCGGGTAAGGAAGCCACCCTGACGGAGCACGGTGTGGAATTCGGGGTTGTGGCGGTCGAGCGCGCGGCTGATCGCGTGACGAACCGCACCGGCCTGACCGGAAAGACCACCGCCAGCGACGGTGACGTTCACGTCATACGCACCAGTGGCACGCACAGCGACGAAAGGCTGGTTGATGATCATGCGCAGAACGGGGCGCGCGAAATAGGTGGTGATTTCACGACCGTTCACGGTGATGACGCCTTTACCGGGCTTCACCCATGCGCGTGCGGTAGCGTCTTTACGACGACCGGTGGCATAGGAGCGGCCGAGTTTATCGACTACCTGTTTACGTTCTTTTACGGTCTCGGTTGCAACAGCGGTCATGTGTTACCTATCTTAGCGTTTGTTCTTGGGGTTGCGAGCAGCGAAGTCGAACACTTCAGGCTTCTGCGCCTGATGGGGATGCTCGGTGCCGGCATAGACGTGCAGCTTGCGGAACTGGGCGCGAGCCAGCGGGCTGTCTTTCGGCAGCATGCGCTCAACGGCTTTCTCCAGAACGCGCTCAGGGTAGCGACCATCAAGGATCTGACCCATGGTGCGCTCTTTCACGCCGCCGGGATGGCCGGTGTGCCAGAAGAACTTGCGGTTCGCGCGTTTCTTACCGGTCAGCTTCACTTTTTCCGCGTTGATGATGATGACATGGTCACCGGTATCGATATGCGGGGTGAAGGTCGGCTTGTGCTTGCCGCGCAGAATCATCGCAACGGTGGAGGACAGACGACCCAGGATGACTTCCTGTGCGTCGATCACATACCATTTCTGTTCGACTTCGGACGGCTTTGCAGAATATGTTGTCATGGTCTTGCCACTTGAAAATTAAGCTTAATAACAGGTCTTCAGCGAACCTTCGCACCGCAGCCTCTCTTGGCTCGCACAATGATTCACATAAATAGCTTCCGCGCCCAGCTATGGGTCGGGAGTGGGAAAATATGCCATTTGGCGGATGAATGTCAACGGCTAAATGCAGAAAATTCGCATTTTTATGCGCCATGGGCGCAAGATAGGCTCTCAGCCCTCTTCATACAGCGGCAGATAGACGCTGAACACGCTGCCTTTGCCCACCACGCTGTCGATCATCATCGCGCCGCGATGGCGGGTGATGATGTGCTTGACGATGGCCAGCCCCAGCCCCGTGCCGCCGACTTTACGGGTGCGCGCGGAATCCACGCGGTAGAATCGCTCCGTCAGGCGGGGGATATGCTCTTTGGGGATGCCCTCGCCCTTGTCGCGCACGGAAAGGCAGACGGCACGCTCATAAGAACGCATCCCCGCCGAACTGGGCAGGCTGGAGGACAGACGGATGCCGACGGTCACTTCCGTTCCTGCCGTACCGTATTTGATGGCATTGCCCACGAGGTTATGCACCACCTGCGCCAGCTCGCCCTCCTCGCCCTTCACGGCGGGAAGCTCGTCGCGCACATCGATGCGGATGTTCATCTTCTTCTGCTGCGCCGCCCATTCGAAGTGCTGCACCTCGCGGCGCACGACCTTCACGAGATTCACCTTATCCATCGGTGCTTTGCTCACATCCACTTCCACTTTGGACAGCGTCAGCAAATCCTGCACAAGGCGCGACATGCGCTGGGCTTGGTCATTCATGAGTTTCAGGAACTGCACCTGCGCTTCGGGGTCGTCTTTCGCGGGGCCTTGGATGGTCTCGATGAACCCGATGATGGAGGCCAGCGGCGTGCGTATCTCATGGCTGGCATTGGCCACGAAGTCGGCGCGCATCTGCTCGCCGCGTTTCAACTCGGTGATGTCCGTCAACGTGATGATGGTGGAGATGCCGCCTGTGGAGGGCACGGGGAATCGCTCGATGATGGCGCGGAAGTCATAGGGCGTGGGGTGCTCGATGCGGAACTCCACCTGCCGCCCACGCATATCCTCGACCACGGCGTATAATGCGCCCAGCATCGTCTCGTTGTGGATGATGTCGCGCAGGGGTTTCTTGGCGAGGTTCTGCCCGAAGATGGTGCGCGCGGCACGGTTGGTGCGCACCACGCGGTTGTCGTTGTCGAGCATGATGAGGATATCGGGGATGGTATCCACCAGAATCTCACGCTCGATGATGATGTTCTCCATCTGCTGTTTCTTGCGCTCCCACGAGCGGTTGAACCGCTTGAGCGCCTCGGAGAGTTTCTCCACCGTGTTCAGCACGCTGAGGTTGGGTGCTTCCACCTTCTTATCCTGCGCGAGATCGTTCACATAATTCGTAAGCGCATTCACGCTGATGAGGAACGGATAGACGATGACGATGGACGACAGCAGAACACCGATATAGGCGAAGAAGAAGTGCGACAGCTCGAACAGCCCCAACACCACATATAACGTCAACACCATCAGCGTCGGCAGCGATGCCAGCATGACCGTCTTGACGAGGGAGGTGAATAATATGACCGGCTTCTGCATCGCTCACGCTATGTTTGTTGTGCTCATTTGGTTATGGCGCGTTCCGCAGGGGATGTAAACAACCAACTGTCAGCGGGGGTTGCGGCATGAGGAAATAAGGCAATCCGCCATAGCCCATAACTCCGGTTTTCCGTCAACGGAATTATTGTTAGAACGCATGAAAAATTTACATGAAACTTGCTAAGAAATAGCGGAGTATCCGCTTTAGGAAGTCATAGAGACAACCATCGTGGCGTCATGAATAAGGAGAAGAAAAAACCATGGCACAATTCGGCCCGTCGGAAGATGTTCCCGACCCTATGAAGGCTCAGAATTCCGCAGCGACTCTCGAAGCTGCGACCCCCGACTGCCCCTCCTCCTCCAAAATCTACGATTTCATCAACGCCACACCCGCCTCCGCAGAAACGCCTTCGCCGACACTGCCTTTCTCTTCCCCCCTCTCCATCCATTACACGCCGAAGAAGCAGCTGGCGCAACCCGCGGCCACCCGTTTCGTCTCCAGCGAACATTCCAAGAAGTTCCTGCGCAAGTTCTATCCGGATGCGACGCTTGCCGAGTGGAACGACTGGAAATGGCAGGTGCGTAATCGCATCCGTAAAGTGGAGCAGCTGGAGCGCATCATTAACCTCACGGCTGACGAGCGCGCGGCGGTGATTATGCGCACGGCGAACCTGCCCATCGCCATCACGCCTTATTATCTATCTCTGCTCGACCGCGACGACCCCGAACAGCCCCTGCGCAAGACGCATATACCCGTCGGCGGCGAATTCGTGCAAAGCTTGGGCGAAGACCCTGACCCGCTGGGCGAAGACCATGATACCGCCGTTCCAGGTTTGGTGCATCGTTATCCTGACCGCGTGCTGTTCCTGACCACCGGATTCTGCAGCACCTATTGCCGCTATTGCACCCGCTCGCGCATGGTGGGTGAGACCAACGGCGAATACAGCTTCAACATGACCCAATGGGAAAAAGCCGCACAATATATAGAGGCGCATCCGGAAATCCGTGATTGCCTGCTTTCCGGCGGCGATCCGCTCAGCATCGGGGATGACAAGCTGGAGTGGTTGCTTGCGCGCTTGCGCCGCATCCCGCATCT
>VGDC01000181.1 GCA_016869895.1 Alphaproteobacteria bacterium | reverse complement strand
CGCGAGGAGATGACCGCCCCCCGCCGCCGCAAGCACCAGAAGGAAGAAACCGTCGCCTTCATGCGCCGCGTGGTGAAGAAGCTGAAACTCATCCAGCAATCGCAGGTGGGCGAGGTGACGAATTACCTCGTTAGCGCGGGCATCCGCAACAAAGACGCCATCTACGTCCTGATGTTCTTCAATTTCGTCACACCCTTCACCTTTTTCGCGCTCGGCTGGTTCTTCGTTTCCTTCGAGCCGGACATGCCCAAATGGCATTATATGATTCCGCTCTTCGCCATGTATATCGGCCTGAAACTGCCGGGCTACATCGTCGCCCGAAAACGCAAGAAACGGTATATCAATATCCAGCGCGCGCTGGCGGATACGCTGGATTTGCTGATGATTTGCGCCGAGGCGGGGCTAAGCCTTGCACAAGGGCTGGAGCGTGTCGCACGCGAGTTGCGCTATGCCTATCCCGAAATCTCCGATGAGCTGGCGCTCACCTCCATCGAGCTAAGCTTCCAGCCTGACCGCGCCAAAACCTTGGGCGCGCTGGCGCAACGTGTGCAGCTTCCCGAAGTGAAGGGCATCGTCAACGTGTTGATTCAAACGGAGAAATACGGCACGCCCATCGCGCAGGCCTTGCGCACCCTCGGCCACGAATTCCGCACCCAACGCATGTTGCGCGCCGAGCAGAAAGCCGCGCGCCTGCCCGCCATCATGACCGTGCCGATGATCATCTTCATTCTGCCGACGCTGTTCATCGTGGTCATCGCCCCCGCTGCCATTCAGTTGATGAATACGCCGGGGCCGTAAGTCCTACTCCGTTGCAGGCTTCAGCAAGGATTCACGCTGGAAGCCCTCTTCGCGGAAACGGCGATAAAAGGCCACGTTCTCCGCCGCCTCATCCACCCCCAAATCCGCCAGCCCCAGCTCATAGGCCTTGTCTTCTTCACCCGCAGCGCCATAGGCCAATGCGAGCAACTGGCGTGTCTCTTTCGGCAATTTGTGGGTGGGTTTTCCTTCCGGTTGCAGCAACAAGATGGCGGATTTAGGCTGATTGGAGACGATATAGGATAGAGCCAGATTGTGGCGCGTATATTCCGCCGAGGAAGCATCCAACGCAGGATTCTCCAGCACACCACGATAGAGAGTCTGAGCTTTTTCGTGCTCACCCGCCCGATCCGCTACTAGGGCAGTGATGTTCAGTAGCGCGGCATCCTGCGGAGCGGATTCCAACCCTCGCGTGGCAACCGCCGCCGCTTTGGCATCCTCGCCTGCCGCGAGATAATACTCCCCCAATCGGGCATCCAGCTGCGCATCCGGCAGTTGCGTGTTATGCGCCTGCTCCAGCGCAAGGATGGCTCCCTGCCTGTCCTGTTGCGATTCCCTCACATCTGCCAACGAGAAGGCCGCACGGCTGCCGCCCCCCGAAATGGCATTTGCATCGGTGTAATGCTGTATGGCCTCTGCGGTCTTGCCCTGCGCCAGCGCGGCATCCCCCGCCGTCACAAGTTCTTGCTGGCGGGTGATGTCTTCTGCGGAAGCGGCGATGACGGGTTTATTAGGCTGCGGCGCCGGCGAAAGGAAGGGAAGCTGTGCGCATCCCGCCAGAAGCGTACCTGCCAATATCATCGCACCGAAAAGCTTGCCACCGCGCATAATCACCCCCTGAAACGCATTACACCCGCCCTTGGTGAAAGGGCAGGTGTAACCTTAACATATTCTGGCGGTCTTCTAAGCCTTTTTATCGGCTTACGTCTTAGCGACTGATGCGCAGATTCACGAGGGATTCCGCAATCTGCTGGAAGACCGTGGCGATACTGTCATTCCCCGCCGCATGGAAATAGTGTTCTGCGCTGCTGGCACAAGAACGCATGGTGCTGATGGCGCGCGCATTCGTGGTGTGGAAGGTGATGCCATAGACCGTGATACCGGCGGCCTTCATTGAGTTACATGCGCGTATCTGACGTTGGTCGGTCTGCACGGATGTCAGCAGTGTATCTGCGGGATAGTTCTCCCCGTCCGTCAACAGGATGACGACTTTGCTCATCAGAGGATTCGAATTATAATCCAGCGGCAGGCTGCTGATCTCATGCGCCCAAAGGCCACGCCATCTAGGGGAAATCATACGCCAGCCCCAAATCGCGCCCAAATCCACACGAGTATTGCCGTTGGCAGTCATCGTATCCAGTTTATTGCTGATCAGCGTTGAAGAAGAGCTCATCGGGAACATATCCGCCACGCAATTTCCGCCCAGCTTATCCCGATTCCACAGCGTATCGTAATTTTCTGTCGTGGGTGGCTGATCCGTTTCCACATAGGCGGTCGGACGCTCCGTGTGCGGGCTATCATCCCTGTCATTTAAGCAGCCGAGTGTATCGGTAGATGTAGTGTCGTCGGTTGCGCTTTCACGGCTCCATACGGTGCCGGAAGCTTTGGCGGCGCCAGGGCGCACATAAGCATTGAAAGGAACAATGCCGATATAGACTGGATCCAGATTGGATTCCGGATCATAAACGATATTCAGGAATTCCTTAGCTCCGTTGACCATCGCTTGACTGCGGGTCACCCCACCTTGCGTGCCGCCCATGGAGCCGGAGTTATCCAGCACCATGACCACTTCCAAACCACGCCTATTACCGCGCGCGACCTGCGTGGTGGCTGCGATGTCAAGGCTGCGGATGCCAAAGATATTCATGAAGGTGGTGCTGATTTCCCCCCTCGCCGTCACGTCGATGTTACCACTACCATCGACATTCACAGGCCCGCCGTTCGCCGAAGTCACTGTATAAGTCACGCCCATGAAGCCTTGCGGGAAGTTCGCTTCGGCGAATTTCAGAACCTCCGTGTTCACATCACGCGAATAAGAGACCGCGCCCGCTGCCAGACCCGCAGCATCGATGGCTGCGTGCAGCTTTGATTGCATCATCGCCGCGCGTCCATAATCGATGGCGATGCCTGTCGCGCCGACGATGGCAAAAATCGCCAGACCGAACAGCGGAAGCACCGTTCCACTCTCGGCTTTGCGGAAGCTCGCCAGCATGTTCTTCTTACGCCCGATGTTATTCTTCAAACGCATATAGCTCTCCTTTGCGGCTGCGATGGGGCTCATCAGCAACCAAGCGTACCCATGTTACCGAAACGTGCGCGGTAGAATGCACGTTTCGAGATTGTCTGTGCCGCCACGATGGGCAGGAAGTTCGGCGAAATCGTCAATAGCGGCTCGAAGCGGTGATAGACCTCCACGGCGATGACGCGGTCGCGGTCGAACATGCCGCCATTGTTCGGCGTGCGGCGGAAGGGTGCCGGCCAGTTGCCGTTCGCTGCGAGATTCGCGCCCGCCGCCCCGAACTGGCTGGGGGATGGGCCGCTGCGCCACTGCCATTCGATGCGCTGACGCACTACCGCATTGTCATTCGGGGTGGTCGGGTCGGGGTATTCCCCGCGCACGGAAGTAACAATCAGTGTCGTCGTGGCATTCAGCGCATAGGGCGCCATAGACTGACGCAGCGCGGTGTTACGCATCCATTGCAATCCGCCTGCGGTATTCGCGCAGCTCACGGTATCCTGGTCGATACGGGTGACTAAATCCGCGACGCGCGAGGTGGCGTTATCGATTTTCTGATGGAAAAGCACAAGGCGCGAGACTTCGACCG
The DNA here is from genome assembly GCA_016869895.1 of Alphaproteobacteria bacterium. GTDB lineage: Bacteria > Pseudomonadota > Alphaproteobacteria > Rickettsiales > VGDC01 > VGDC01. The sequence goes on along the minus strand of VGDC01000181.1, from coordinate 1,005 downwards.
TGCCGATGAAGATCACCACAAGGAGGGGCAGCAGCAGCGCGAATTCAAGCATCGAAACGCCGCGCGTGTCGCGATACATACGTTGCAGCTTTGCGAGGACGCTTATGGATTTTCGGTTCTTCACTACACCCACCTTCTTTTGAGGCTGCCTTGAATGGCGGTTAATTATCGAACGGTTCGTTGTAGACGATATTCACCGCACGCACCAGCACCTGCCCGTCCGCATTGCCGAAATACTGGCGCATGATGGGGGTCAGGATGTCCCAGGTATAGGTGGCGGTATAGGTGACCATTTCGCCGGCTGCACCCGTCGTGTTGGCGGGCGAGGACTGCGGCGTCACGATGACGGAGAGTTTATTGCGGTTCAGGAAGCTGCCGCCGCGCGCCATGATAAGGTCTTCGATGCGTTTCTTGTCCTGCGCGGCGCGGGTAGCGGGGTTGGATGCGGTGGAGCGTCCTGCGCCGGTCTTGGCCATGCGCGCGGCATTGGCGGTGCCACCTTCGACCACGGCGGAGGTGAACATGATGAGGCCGTATTCGATGGTGCCGAAAATGAGCAGGAAGAGCATCGGCGCGATGAGCGCGAATTCGATGGCGGTCGCACCTTCGCGGTCTTTACGCAAAGAACGGCGGTCATCCCGCAGCAATGCTCGCATGGGCGCTTGCAATGAAGACAGTGAAATACGCATTTTTCCTACCTTTCCCAGTGCACAAGTGGGAACGCGCATGCGTTCCGCAGGCACTCTAACAGGATTTAGCTAGCACAAAGTTTAGCACACCGCCAGTTAATGATTTGTTAATTATGGCGCATGTTCCTAAAATTTTAGCGAATTCGCGTTTACGGGTTTTCCTGCAACACCGCCTGCAATTCCGCCCATTCGCGCTTGCTCATACCGCTGTTGGCCTCGTCGACCGTCTCTCCCGCCAGCATCCGGCGGATGACCGCCATGCCCGTGGCGGAGACTTCCGTCGCCCCTTTGCGGTAGTTCATGAAGGCCTCATAGG